>JBJOEU010000127.1:0-4530 GCA_046049115.1 Pseudomonadota bacterium | reverse complement strand
GAAGATGTGAATGAGCATCCTTATCGCTTAGAGCGAATGTTGATGCAATTACTAGATGCATCTATTCTGAATCATCAGTCCGCAATTCTGCTGGGAGGCTTTTCTGCTTATCGCCTTTACGATAACGATAAAGGCTATACATTGGAGCGGGCTATTGAGGCTATCCGTCAACGCTTACCAGATACCATTCCTATTTTAACGGGCCTGCCATTTGGTCATCAAGCCAATAAGCTAACGCTGCCTGTGGGTGCTCAGGCAACTCTAGATTACAGCGGCAATAGTTTTCATCTCAAGGCAAATTGGTAGATGCATTTAAAGCAGTTTCTAGCAAGAAGTATTCTGCTTGCAATTACGCTGACTTTTACGGGAGCAGTAATGGCAACTGAAGAACCACAATTTTCTGTTCTAGAAAAAACACCTCCTTTTGAGCTGAGATCCTATGCGCCCATGATTTTGGCTGAGGTGAAAGTAGAAGGCAATTTAGACGAAGCTTCTAGCCAAGGCTTTCGGCTAATCGCTGCCTACATCTTTGGGCAGAACCAAGTAAGCGAAAAGATTGCTATGACAACGCCAGTGGCAATTGAAGAGCAGACGCCCAAAAGCGCCAAGATTGCGATGACTTCCCCGGTCAGCATTGAATCAAATGCGGGCCAATGGATCGTGTCATTTGTAATGCCTGCCCAATACACCATGGAAAACTTGCCTAAGCCCCTGAACTCTAAGGTGCAGCTTCGACAGATCCCAGCAGTAAAGCGCGCTGTGATTGGCTTTTCTGGTTTTTATAATGAAGCGAAAGTCCTTGAAAAAACAAAGGCTTTAGAAGAGTGGATCAAAAGTAAGCAATGGCAGGCAATCGGAAGCCCCCAATTTGCACGCTATAACCCTCCTTGGTCTATACCCTTTATGCGCCGTAATGAAATCCTGATAACAGTTCGGGATTAATCGAAGATAGCAAGCAAAGGTACAAATCTTTCGGGCACTTACTTTAGGGTATATGCCTACAGAAACTATCATTATTCCTCCATAGTATGGAGAAATGTCAAAACTCATTGAATTAACCTATGTCAGTGAACCCGTTCAAGGGATGTCCTTTTTAGGTCTCATGCGGCTTCTCTATCACTCCTATTTGAGAAACCTCAGATTAGAAATTACCGGTGCACTCATTTTCGAAAATAATCAATTTGGTCAAGTGATTGAGGGGCCTGAGGATGTGATTGATGCATTGTGGGAGAAAATTCAAAAAGATGATCGCCATAAAAATATTCGCTTGGTAGAGAAGAGAGCCATTAGTGCCAGAAACTTTGAAAAGTGGACTATGGTTTTTCAGGGCGATAAAGAATTATTCAAAGGCTTGCCTGAGGTGAGTGCAGCAATTGAGGAAGTCAATTTTCCAGTTGAACACCCTTTACTTGCAGCTTTGAAGGGTGAAGGTAAGAAACTGCTCAAGTGAGTAGTTTTTAAGGGGCGTCATTTGCTTGTCATGCGCCATTGAGTCAAATGTATTAACATTCTTCAATTGACAGATTTTTTGGGTATAAAAAATGGAACAAAAACGCATTAGTTCGATACGTGACAAATCAAGAAATATTTATCTCACAGGTATCTTAATCTTCACAGGCATTTTCTCAGCGATCGCTGCTTGCGTCTGGTTCGTATCCAAACTCAATTTCTGAGTGTACAGAGCGCTCCTTAAGGAGCGCTGACATTACATATCTGTAAATTGTAATTTTGCTAGTTGTGAGTAAAGTCCTGATTGGGCTATCAAACTTGCATGGTTGCCAGTCTCAATTATTCGACCCTGCTCCATCACAATAATCCGATCCGCCTTTTTAACGGTAGAAAGTCTATGTGCAATCACAATGGTGGTTCTACCGTTCATGGCTATCTCAAGAGCTTGCTGCACAAGTCTTTCTGATTCCGCATCTAAGGAGCTCGTTGCTTCATCCAATAGTAGCAATGGGGGGTTTTTAAGTAGCGCTCTTGCTATGGCGATGCGCTGCTTTTGACCGCCAGATAGTCTGACTCCCCGATCCCCCAAAAAGGATTCATAGCGCTCTGGAAGTCTAGATATGAACTCATCTACAGCAGCCTGCTGAGCTGCCTCATACACTTCATCATCAGTTGCATCCTCTCTGCCATAGCGAATATTCTCCAGGGCATTTTCAGAAAATATACTGATGTCCTGTGGCACAACACCAATTAATCTTCTCAAATCTTCTAACTTAAATTTTTTAATATCGACGTTATCAAATTTGATACAACCAGATTGGGGATCATAGAAGCGTTGTATTAATTTAAAGAGGGTTGTTTTTCCAGACCCAGAGGGGCCCACTAGAGCAATTTTTTCGCCTGCCTCAATCGAGAGATTGATATCAGAGAGGACGAGATTGGGATTTGATGAGTAAGCAAAGCTGAGATTCTCAATCTGAACATGAATGGCCTTATCTGCACTCTGGGTTCTGATATGTGGCGTTGATGGACTCACCACCTTGGATTGGGAGCTCAAGAGTTCTAGCAGTCGCTCTCCCGCCCCCATCGCCCTTTGTGTATCCCCAAGAACTTCAGATAGTGCCGCTATAGCACCAGCAACAATCACTGCATAAAGAAAAAACTGGGTGAGTTGGCCACCAGATATTTCTTGATTGCTTACTGCATAAGCACCAAGCCATAGCACCAAGATGATGCTAGTAAAGCCTAGTAGGATGGCAACAAAAGTCAGCTTTCCTCGTGCAGCACTTCGAGTTATTGATGCTAAAAATGACTTTTCAATTGATTGATTAAAGACTTTGATTTCTTTTTGCTCGTTTGCAAATGATTGCACCGTAAAGATCGCATTAATCTTTTCTCCAGCTATTGCAGAAGTCAGGGCGATTTTGTCTTGAGAGTTTCTGGATAGCTGTCGAACTTTCTTTCCCATCAAGACGATGGGAATGACTGTAAGCAAGAGAGTCAATACAATCAAGAGGGAAAGTTGAATGCTAGTGATGAACATCATTGCCATGCCACCGAGCAATAGAAAGGCATTCCTGACCGCCATTGAAATACTAGTACCCAAAAGGACCTGAATGATGGTGGTGTCATTATTAATGCGAGAGAGAATTTCACCACTTTGCTGAGTCTCAAAAAACTCTGGACTCTGAGAAATAATGTGGCCGTAGACCTTCTTGCGGATATCGGACGTGATCCGCTCCCCGAGCCACGAGACGAGGTAATAACGCAGGGAACTGGCAAATGCCAACACAACTGCCGCCCCGAATAAATTAATAAAAGTACGATTTATTTGAGCTTGGCTTGCCTCACTAAAGCCTTGGTCAATGATGGTTCTAAAACAGAGTGGAATTACTAGAGTTGCTGCTGCAGCGAAAACCAAGCTAATTCCTGCAAAGAAAAGCTGTCTTTTATAAGGCCTAATGAATGGCAAAAGTGTTTTTAAGGCTTTTAGCTTATTGCTTGCTGGTATTGCGTTTTCAGACATTGATAGTTTTTCTTTGTGATGCGCTGTGGTGAAGGTGCGCTTTTAGGTATTGGTATTGGAATGTTAGAGCCCCCAGAAACTGGGCTTTAACTTATAAAAAAAGGTCAATCAGACTTGAATTTGAATTTTTGCAATAGGTAAAAATGAGTAATATTAAGGGCTATCACTTACATTTAGTTACACTATTCTAAGTAAAATTCAAACTACATATTAATCTGTCTTAGGATAGCGATGGCCCTTAATTTTCCGTTCACAGCAATAGTCTCGCAAGCTGAAATGAAGCTTGCCATCATACTCTGTACGATCGACCCCTCCATTGGTGGAGTGCTAATTTTTGGGGATCGTGGCACTGGAAAATCTACTACCATCCGCTCTTTAGCTTCCTTGCTCCCTGAAATGAAGTCGGTTGCAGCTTGCCACTATCACTGTGATCCAGATTCCACGAATCTTTGTACCGATTGCTTGGCCAAAAAAGCGAATGGACAAAAGCTTTCATCACAGCTGGTTCCTGTGCCCGTTGTTGATTTGCCGCTAGGAGCGACTGAAGATAGAGTGGTTGGCGCCTTGGATATTGAAAAAGCACTGACGCAGGGAATCAAGTCATTTGAGCCGGGACTGCTGGCTAAAGCAAATCGTGGCTATCTCTACATTGATGAAGTCAATTTACTTGAGGACCATTTAGTAGACCTCTTGATTGACGTTGCCGCTTCTGGAGAAAATATTATTGAGCGTGAGGGTTTGAGTATTCGGCATCCAGCGCGCTTTGTTTTAATTGGAAGTGGTAACCCTGAAGAGGGTGAGCTTCGCCCTCAAATGCTAGATCGCTTTGGACTATCAATCGAAGTGCGAACCCCTACTGACTTTAAAGAGCGCGTATCGATCATTAAAAAACGTGATGAGTTTGAGCGCAATCCTGAGCAATTTATCGCTCAATGCCAAGAAGAAGAATTAGAGTTGAAGAAAAAAATCAGTAAATCTAAAAAAATGCTGGATAAGGTCGAGGTTGATGACAGCCTTCTTGAGCTAGCAACCAAGCTTTGCGCGCACTTAGGTAC
>JBJOEU010000126.1:0-4530 GCA_046049115.1 Pseudomonadota bacterium | reverse complement strand
TTTTAAGCAATTTGGGATATTTTTGATAATTAAGTCTTATATAAGACATGAATTCCGAATTACAATAGACTGATTAAGGGACACACCCTGCTTAGTCTTACTGTTGATAACTCTTACCCAATAGGAAACACGATGCTAGAAGCCTACAACGCTCAAGTTGCCGAACGCGCAGCCCTTGGAATTCCAGCCCTCCCCCTGACTAAAGATCAAACTGCTGAACTAGTGGGTTTGCTCAAAAATCCTCCAAAAGGCAAAGAGGCAGAATTGGTTGAGTTAATTACCAATCGCGTACCTGCCGGGGTTGATGAGGCAGCCAAAGTGAAGGCGGAGTTTTTAGATGCTATTGCCAAGGGAACAGAGAAGTCTCCTTTGATTTCACGAGTAAAAGCTACTGAGCTCTTAGGCACCATGCTGGGTGGTTACAACATTAAGCCTTTGGTTGAATTGTTGTCAGACGCAGAGTGTGCAGCGACTGCAGCAGCAGCGTTGAAAAAAACCTTATTGATGTTTGACTATTTCCATGATGTTCAGGAATTGGCGGAAAAAGGTAATGCCCAAGCTAAGTCAGTGATGCAAAGCTGGGCTGATGCCGAATGGTTTACAAGCCGCACAGCTGTTCCTGAAAGCATGAAGCTCACCGTATTTAAAGTTACTGGTGAAACCAATACCGACGATCTGTCCCCTGCACCTGATGCATGGAGCCGCCCAGATATTCCATTGCATGCAACCATCATGTTGAAGAACCCACGTCCAGGCATTGAGCCAGACGAGGTTGGTGTGCGCGGCCCAATGAAGCAGATCGAAGCTCTCCAGAAAAAAGGCAATCAAATTGCCTACGTTGGAGATGTAGTGGGTACAGGATCTTCACGTAAATCGGCAACGAATTCTGTGTTGTGGTGGACCGGCCAAGATATTCCCTTCGTTCCTAACAAGCGCTTTGGTGGTGTTTGCTTAGGCACGAAGATTGCCCCTATTTTCTTCAACACAATGGAAGATGCTGGTGCCTTACCAGTTGAGCTAGATGTTTCCGATATGAATATGGGCGACGAAATTGAACTCCGCCCATACGAAGGCAAGGCCTTTAAAAACGGTAAAGAAATTGCCTCCTTCTCACTGAAGTCACCAGTCATCCTGGACGAAGTTCGTGCTGGTGGACGCATTCCTTTGATCGTTGGTCGTGGCCTTACAGCTAAAGCACGTGCAGCTCTGGGCTTGCCGGCCTCTACAGAATTCCGCATTCCAGTTAGTCCGCCAGATAACAAAAAAGGTTTTACTTTGGCGCAAAAGATGGTTGGTCGCGCTTGTGGACTACCGGAAGGTCAAGGCGTTCGCCCAGATACGTACTGCGAGCCACACATGACTACTGTGGGCTCACAAGACACCACTGGCCCAATGACTCGTGACGAACTAAAGGACTTAGCTTGCTTGGGCTTCTCCGCTGATTTGGTCATGCAATCGTTCTGCCACACATCTGCATATCCAAAACCAGTTGATATTCGCACCCACCATGAGTTGCCAGCGTTCATGACTAACCGTGGCGGTGTTGCATTGCGTCCAGGTGATGGTGTGATTCATAGCTGGTTAAATCGCCTGCTCATGCCAGACACTTGCGGAACTGGTGGCGATAGCCACACTCGCTTCCCCATCGGCATCTCTTTCCCTGCTGGCTCTGGCTTAGTTGCTTTTGCGGCCGCTACTGGTGTAATGCCTTTGGATATGCCAGAGTCTGTATTGGTTCGCTTTAAAGGCAAGATGCAACCCGGCATTACTTTGCGCGATATGGTCAATGCAATTCCTTTATATGCAATCAAAAAAGGTTTGTTAACGGTTGAGAAGCAAGGTAAGAAAAATATTTTCTCTGGCCGTATTTTAGAAATCGAGGGCTTGCCTGATCTGAAGGTTGAACAAGCATTTGAGTTGTCTGATGCTTCAGCCGAACGTTCAGCTGCAGGTTGCGCTATTCAATTAAGCAAAGAGCCAATCATTGAATACATGCGCTCCAACATTACTTTAATGAAGTGGATGATCGCCAATGGTTACGAAGATAAGCGTACTTTAGGTCGTCGTATTAAAGCAATGGAAGCTTGGATTGCTAAGCCTGAGTTGCTCAAGGCCGATGCTGATGCAGAGTATGCTGAGATTATCGAAATTGATATGAGCGATATCAAAGAACCGATCTTGGCCTGCCCTAACGACCCAGACGATGTGAAGTTCTTGTCCGAAGTATCTGGGGAGAAGATCGACGAAGTATTTATCGGCTCCTGCATGACAAACATAGGCCACTTCCGCGCTGCTGGTCAGGTTCTTCAGGGTAAAAAAGATATGCCTACACGCCTTTGGGTTGCACCACCAACCAAGATGGATCAGATGATTCTGACTGAGGAAGGTTATTACGGCATTCTGGGAGCTACTGGTGCTCGTATGGAAACTCCGGGTTGCTCACTCTGTATGGGTAACCAGGCGCAGATCCGTAAGGGCTCAACTGCAGTTTCTACCTCAACACGTAATTTCCCGAATCGCTTAGGTATTGATACTCGCGTCTACTTGGCTTCTGCTGAGCTTTCAGCGGTTGCTGCACTCTTGGGTCGCCTACCAACCCCGAAAGAATATTTCGATCAAGTAGAGTCCTTAAATGCTAAAGCTGGCGAAGTGTATAAGTACATGAACTTCGATAAGATCAAATCATTTAGCGATGTTGCTGACACAGTAACAATCTAAGTATTAGTAGCCCTGATGTTTGGGGCAACAAAAAAGGCGATCAACCGATCGCCTTTTTTCTTATTCAACTTTCTTTAAATGGATAGTTTATTTTCTTGATGCGCATTTTCACGATTCAATCCAGACACCCAGGTATTAGTTGGTAGTCCCGTTTTTTCCATGATGAGCTTGGCACGCTTAGAGACCTCTTTCCACTCTACATCCAGAATTGGGCCTTTAAAAGCAATTGCTACAACATTGCAATCATGTGATTCCGGAAACAATAGAACTCGGTTATCAAATGCTTCGCAGATGTTATTGAGATTGATATCGAAACTCTTATGGCGAGAGAACAGATTTACAGTTAATACGCCAGGCGATCTCAAAATATCAAAACAGCCTTGATAAAAATCTAAGGAGCTTGCAGATGGTCCATCACATATAGCATCGTAGAGGTCCACTTGAACCGCATCAAAGTAATTGTGATATTTAACATTCTTCACAAAGGCTTTTGCATCAGTCTGAAGTGTCTCAAGACGTCGATCATCAGAGGGTGTAAAAAACATACTTCTAGCAGAAACAATCACAGCGGGATTCAGTTCGACAACGGTAGTTTTGACCGCTGGACAATAGCGATGTGCGAACTTGGTAAGAGCGCCAGTACCAAGGCCAAGCTGTGCAACACGCATACCGGGCTTGGTCTCCAAGAATAGCAACCAAGCCATCATCTGCTGGTTGTATTCCAAATAAATCTCATCTGGGTCGCGGATGCGCATAGCACCTTGAATCAACTCACTACCAAAATGCAAATAACGTACACCACCGCTCTCTGAGAACGTGACTGGCTCCATAGCCATGGATATGTCTGTCATGGAGTTATTTAGCCCAAGCTCTCGCATTACGGAACAAACGCATCCAAGGACTCGCTCCATCGGGTGCATCCAACCATTCCTTTGGTGCCCAGCTCATCTGCACAGTTCTGAATACGCGCTCAGGATGCGGCATCATCACGGTAAATCGTCCATCAGGAGTGGTAACTCCTGTGAGGCCGCCAGGTGAGCCATTTGGGTTTAATGGGTAAGTTTCAGTTGGACTGCCCTGATGATCTACAAAACGTAGTGCAGCCAATCCTTGTTTTTGCAAATCCCCTAAGCTACCCTGCTGACTAAAGTTGGCAAAGCCTTCGCCATGCGCAATAGCAATGGGTAAGTGACTACCTGTCATGCCTTGTGTAAAGATCGAAGGTGATGCCATCACCTCAGCCATGACCAAGCGGGCTTCATATTGCTCAGACTGATTACGGGTAAATTTAGGCCAAGATTCTGCACCTGGGATAATTCCAGCTAGATTACTCATCATCTGGCAACCATTACAAACGCCTAGCGCAAAGCTATCGTCACGACCAAAGAATGATGAAAATTGATCACGCAATTGGCTATTAAATAGAATTGTCTTAGCCCAGCCTTCACCGGCCCCCAAAACATCTCCGTAACTAAATCCACCACAGGCAATCAGGCCGCGGAAATCATCTAACTTGGATTTACCAGAGAGCAAATCTGACATGTGCACGTCGTAACTATCAAAACCAGCCCAGTTCATGGCGTAGGCCATCTCTACATGAGAGTTAACTCCCTGCTCGCGCAAGATAGCTACTTTAGGTCGTACATTCTGATTGATAAATGGCGCTGCAATATCATCCGCAATATCAAACGTTAGCTTAGGGGACATTCCTGCATCGGCAACATGATCGAGTAGAGCAAACTCGCTGTCAGCGCAGTCGGGGTTATCACGTAAGCGCGCAATCTGATAGCTGGTGTTAGCCCACATCTTTTG
>JBJOEU010000125.1:0-4596 GCA_046049115.1 Pseudomonadota bacterium | reverse complement strand
TTATCAATTTCAGGCTGCTTTAAAAAGGTCTCGCGTAACTGATTGGCCACCTTAACCGAGTAATCTAAATCCACCGTATTCGGTAAAGTCACTCGCAGCCAAATATTATTCTCTTCAAGGGTTGGCAAGAAAGCTGTTCCTAGGCGAGTAACGCTCAATAAAGTCAGACCCAGAACAAATACCGCGACTGACACCACTGTGAGTGGACGGTCCATCCATTTTCTCAAGAGCGGTTTGTAACGACTCAGAAGCTTAGTCATGAATCCAGGCGGCTTATGGTGCAAGTTCTCACCAAACACCAGGGAGATCATGGCAGGCAAGAAGGTGAGACTCAGAATCATGGCGGCAATCAAGGCGAAGCCCATCGTAAATGCCATTGGCTTAAAGATGATGCCCTCTACTCCACCCATAAAGAACAATGGAGAATAGGCAACAATAATGATTCCCGTGGAATAGATCATGGCGCGCTGTACTTCACTCGTCGCCAAGATGATGCTTTGGTTTAGTCGCTTGCCACCCTCTTCCAAGTGACGCATCACGTTCTCAGTCAGAATCACGGCTGCATCAACGATCACACCAAAGTCAATCGCACCTAATGAAATCAAGTTGGCTGGCACACTCCATAGATGCATCTGAATAAACGATACACAGAGCGCCAATGGGATGACTGCTGCCACTACAGCTGCAGCACGTAAGTTACCCAGGAAGAAAAAGAGTACTGCCAGCACCAAGGAGATACCGAAAAACAGGGTGTGCTTGACAGTGCCGATCGTGATGTCCAATAAGACTTGGCGATCATAAAAAGGTTTTACTTCAATGCCAGGCGGCAAGATTTGTTTATTGATGTTCTCAACAGTACTGCGAACTCGAGCCAGAACTTCAGTAGCGTTCTCGCCACGGCGAAGGTAAACAATACCCTCTACAGAATCTGGGTTGTCATTGAACTGGAACATTCCCAGACGTGGTGCATTGCCAATCTCTACACGCGCCACATCCCCAATCCGAATGGGCACCCCATTATCAGTTGAGATCACTACCCGCTTGATGTCATCAATATTTTTTAGAAGACCTACGCCGCGTACTACAAATTGTTGCTCGCCACTCGGTAATAGCCCACCACCGGTATTGCTATTGGCATTCGTTAAAGCGGTAATGAGCTCAGTAACAGTGACGCCTTTTGACTGCAAACTTTCTGGGCTAACGATGACTTGATATTGACGCACCCTTCCACCGAATGATGAGACATCGGCTACGCCAGGAGTTTGCTTGAGTTCTTTATAGATCTCGTAGTTCTGCAATGTTTTTAACTGTGTGGATGAAGCGTGATCTGACTTCACTTCATAGCGCATGATCTCGCCAGTCGCATCTGAATCGGGGCTAACACTAGAAGTTACCCCAGGCGGGAAGTTCACATTGGAAAGGCTGGTGATGAAACGTTGGCGCGCTTGAAATGAATCCGTTGCGTCATTGAATTTCAGTGTCACTACCGATAAACCAAATAAGGAGACCGAACGAAAAGCTTGTAGGCCGGGAATACCTGCCAAGGCATTCTCGACCGGAATCGTTACTTGCTGCTCGACCTCGGTAGTACTTCTGCCGGGCCATTGAGAAATCGCCTGAATGGTTAATGGCGCCACCCCTGGATATGGCTGGATTGGTAGCTTAGAAAGACTGAACATCCCCAAACCGAGGAGCACGATCGAGCCAACGATGACCAACACCCGTTTCTCAAGTACGCCCCGAATGAAGGAAGTAAATGCGCTCACTTAGTCTTCCTGCTTTGCAAATCGGTCATTTAATAAGACGGCGCCTTCAGCTAAGACACGAGCACCAGACTCAACTCCTTCGGTGATTGCAAAAGTCTTGCTATTGAGGTCGTAGCCTTTGACTGGCAGGCGACGATAAGTCTCATCCCCCACTTTAATAATCACATATCGCATCTCCCGTATGCGTACCACTGCTGTTTGCGGCACCACGATAGCATCGGCCATACCGGTAGTTAACTTAGCCGACGCATACATATCAGGGCGAAGGAGATCATCGTTGTTTTCAATATCGGCACGTACTAGCAATGCGCGGGTTTGCGGATCAACTGTCGGAGCAATGTAGTTTGCATAAGCCACAAACTCTTTGTCTGGATAGGCCTCTACCTGCAAAATCATTTTTTGACCTGGCTTGATGAAGCGAAAATCTTGTTCAAATACATTACCCAAGAACCAGAGTTGTTTTGGATCAGCCAAAGTCGCAATGACATCACCGGAATTCAGGGCAGAGCCTGGCTCTACGTTACGCTTGACTACCACTCCTTTCAGAGGGGAACGCATCACCAAATTGCTCTGGGTCTTGCCAGTAGTTTCAATAGTCTTGATATCACCATCGCCAGCGCCAAGATTACGCATACGGTTTGCGGCAGCTTGTTGGGTGATGCGGGCATCGCCCACTAAGTCACTCATGGTCTTACTTGATTCCAATACCTTAGCTGTTTTTGAGGAGAGCAAATACTCTTGTTGAGCAGATAGAAATTCTGGGCTATACAGCTCCACTACTGGAGAGCCAATACTGACCTGGGCTCCATCAAAAGCATAAATACGCTCTACCCGTCCTGGTGCACGTGCCGATAGTACCTTTGACTTTTCGGCATTAAATGCCAAACGACCTGGCACTTTGATGTCGACTGGTACTTGCACCTTTTCTGCGGTTTGGAAAATATAAATTTCTGGATTGAGTTTGATGCCTGAAAGCTTTAATTCTAAGATCCCGCTCTTCTCCACCTTGAGGGCTTTGTCAGAAGCTTCAATTTTGACGTTGCGATTGACGTTAGTAATGCGACCTAAAACGATACCCATCGAAAGAATAGCGAATGCAACAGCAGCCAAACGAACACGGTGACGATTTTGAGGGCTCAAGTTCCAATACAGGCCAGCAACGCTAGCAAAAGCCAACTGCAATCGATGACCGCCAAAGCGCAAGATCTGATCGGTGATGGGCTTTGCCTTATCAGCCAACTGCTTTAAAAAAGAAAGAATTTGGTCTTTCAACACTGCTCCTTAAAAAGGTTCTTTGCCAGATGTCACCAGCAACACTGCTTGCGCTTGCAATAAGTTACTTTCGGCTAGCGCTAATTGAACTTCAAGATTGCGCAATTGGGTTTGCGCAGTCAGTAAATCGTTAAATCCCTGACCATTATTGGAGTACTGAGTTAGACCCACTTTATAAGCAGCATCTGCTTGAGGCACTTGGCGCTCTTTCAGAAACTGCGCTTGACTCTTTGCTTGCTCATATGTGGCGTAGGCACTATTGACCGCCAATACAATTTGCTGGCGATTGGAGATGTTGCCAGCTTCAGCTGCTGCCTGACTGCGCTGCGCCTGCTCCACCCCATACTTTTCTTTAGTAAAGAAATACAGCGGAATTATTAAGTCCAGCTCAAACTGATAGAACATCGCACCATTGTTGGCGGAGAATGGGCCACGCGGAGTAAAAGATGAGCCTATTACTTGGAAGTCAGGCAGATAAGCCTTCTTAGCCAGATCCACGCCTTTGCGTGCTGCCTCTAGCTGTAATGACGAACTCTTCAGTGAAGGGTGACTAGTTTCGGCATAGTCTTCCAATTCAATCAAAGTGGGCATGGTATTCATGGCGCGACGCACATCACCACGCAAGACCAGTTTTTCTCTCGAGTGACGACCCACCAAAGTATTGATATTGTTTAGCGCGACAGATAGCTGGCGCTCTACATTAAATTGATCTGCTTGCGCAGCACTTTGGGCTACTTGGGCATTTAGGTATTCAACATAAGCAGCAGCATTATTAGAGTAACGCGCTTTTGCTACGTTCTTGATCATCTCCAAGCGCATGACAGATTCTTTTAAGACTTGCAATTGCTTTTGTGATGCTAGTGCACCGTAATACAGGGTTGATAGTTGAGCGCCGAGCTGCAAGTAAGTAGATTCGCTCTGAGCCAAAAGTGCCTCAGCATTCGTGTTGGCAATATCCGACGCCAAGCTCTTCTTACCCGGGAACTGAAATGGCTGAGCTATGGAGATCGCGTTGTTGTTACTTATGCCATTCTGGTATTGCGGTGTTGGCGCATTGGCCCCACCCAAAGCAAACGGTGAATTGACCGGCATGCCGGACCACACTAAGCCGACCTGTGGATTAGCTGGCGCATTAATTTGCGGCACAGTCGCTTTTGCAGATAAGTAGGACTCACGCAGTGAAGACAGTTGTGGGTTATTTAATTTCAACTCACTCCACAGCTGACGCAAATCCATATCCGTTGGGCCAGATGGCGCACCCTTGGTATAAATCTTAGGGGTATTGTTCTTTGTTACCGGCGCGAATAGCGATGCGGCATTTGCAGGACTGGGAGCCTCATTGCTCACCACTGGGGGCGCCGATAAAGCGTCTTTGGATTCACTTGTCTGCACGGTAACAGTGGCAGGAATCGATAGATTGGCCGGTGATGTTTGCGCAAAAACAGAGGTAACAAAACATAGGGATGCAAAAGCAAGCCACTTTGCAGGGTTTGCGCTTGCAACAATCAGTTTGCTAGTTTTATTCTGGCCGTGAATCAAATCGGCTGCCTCTAAGTCT
>JBJOEU010000124.1:0-4620 GCA_046049115.1 Pseudomonadota bacterium | reverse complement strand
AAGACGCTATGGATTTAATCCGCAATTTTTCTATCATCGCCCACATTGATCACGGCAAATCAACGCTGGCTGATCGCATCATTCAACTCTGTGGCGGTCTCTCTGATCGTGAAATGGAAGCCCAAGTTCTGGATTCGATGGATATCGAACGTGAGCGCGGCATCACGATTAAGGCGCAAACAGCAGCGCTGACTTATAAATCTAAAGACGGCAAAACCTACAACATCAATTTGATTGATACCCCGGGGCACGTCGACTTCTCTTACGAGGTAAGTCGCTCTTTATCGGCATGTGAAGGCGCATTATTAGTAGTCGATGCCAGTCAAGGTGTTGAAGCTCAAACAGTTGCTAACTGCTACATGGCGTTGGAGTTAGGTGTAGAAGTTGTGCCCGTCCTCAATAAGATTGATTTGCCACAGGCGGATCCTGAGCGCGCTAAACAAGAAATTGAAGATGTCATTGGTATTGATGCATCGGAAGCGGTGACCTGTTCA
This sequence comes from Pseudomonadota bacterium, assembly GCA_046049115.1. Taxonomy (GTDB): domain Bacteria; phylum Pseudomonadota; class Gammaproteobacteria; order Burkholderiales; family Burkholderiaceae; genus Polynucleobacter. Next base: position 4,126 of record JBJOEU010000124.1, on the reverse strand, counting down.
GCTAAAACGGGATTAGGCGTGCAGGATGTCATTGAGGAAATGATTGCTCGTGTGCCTCCGCCAAAAGGCAGCGCAACAGATCCTTTGCAAGCCTTGATTATCGATTCTTGGTTTGATAACTACGTTGGTGTGGTGATGTTAGTGCGTGTCGTTAACGGCACCCTAAAGCCAAAAGAAAAAATTACCTTGATGTCCAATGGCTCAAGTCATTTGGTTGAGCATGTTGGTGTCTTCAGTCCAAAGTCGGTAGATCGCCCAGAATTGTCTGCTGGTCAGGTGGGCTTTGTGATTGCTGGTATTAAAGAGTTAAAAGCTGCCAAGGTGGGTGATACGGTTACGCATACCCCAGGGCAGCAAGGCCGTATTCCTGCAACAGCACCACTCCCAGGTTTTAAAGAGGTCAAGCCTCAGGTGTTTGCTGGGCTATACCCAGTAGAGTCAAGTGAATATGATCAACTGCGCGAGTCTTTAGAGAAGTTGCAGTTGAACGATGCCTCACTCTTGTATGAGCCAGAGGTGTCGCAAGCGCTTGGTTTTGGATTCCGTTGCGGATTCTTGGGTCTACTCCATATGGAGATCGTGCAAGAGCGCTTAGAGCGTCAGTACGGTATGAATCTCATTACTACTGCGCCAACGGTGGTGTATCAGGTTGAGCAATCTGATGGAAGCATCTTATCGGTCGATAACCCATCAAAGATGCCTGAGGCTAGCAAGATTAATACGATTCTTGAGCCGATTGTGACAGTCAATCTGTATATGCCGCAAGAGTATGTGGGCGCGATTATTACTCTGTGCGTTGGTAAGCGGGGTATTCAGATGGACATGAATTACCTTGGTCGTCAAGTCAAACTCACCTATGAGTTACCGATGGCGGAGATTGTTTTGGATTTCTTCGACAAAATGAAATCCATTTCTCGTGGCTATGCATCTATGGATTACGAGTTCAAAGAATATCGTCCGGCTGATGTGGTTAAAGTCGACATCCTCATTAATAGCGAGCGAGTTGATGCGTTATCCGTGATTGTTCACCGTAGCAATAGTCAGCATCGTGGTCGTGAAGTAGTTGCCAAGATGCGCGGCATTATTCCGCGTCAAATGTTTGATGTGGCTATTCAGGCAGCAATTGGTAGCAACATTGTCGCCCGTGAAAACGTCAAGGCGCTTCGTAAGAACGTATTGGCTAAATGTTACGGCGGTGATATCTCTCGTAAGCGCAAGTTATTAGAGAAGCAAAAAGAAGGTAAGAAACGTATGAAGCAGGTGGGTAATGTGGAGATTCCACAAGAAGCCTTCTTAGCCATTTTGCAGGTAGACGACTAATGAACTTTGCCCTCATCCTTTTTATTTTGGTGGTGGTCTCTGGTATCGCTTGGATTGCTGACCGCTATTACTTTGCTCCGCAAAGACGTAAGGTCGGCATCGATCGTATGCCACTCTGGTTGGAATACACTGCTGGGTTCTTCCCAGTCATTTGTGCAGTATTTGTATTGCGTTCATTTATTGTGGAGCCCTTCAAAATTCCTTCGGGTTCCATGATTCCAACCTTGCAGATTGGCGACTTCATTCTGGTGAATAAATTTACCTACGGCATTCGTTTGCCAGTGATTAATCAGAAGGTGGTTGATTTAGGCTCGCCTAAACGTGGTGATGTTGTGGTATTTCGCTATCCCCGTGATGAATCGATTGATTACATTAAGCGTGTTGTGGCTTTGCCAGGCGACACCATTACTTATCAAGACAAGCGCTTAACCGTGAATGGTCAGCCATTGCAATACAGTGGTGGCGAGCCTTATCTTGATCCAGAAAATATGCGTTACGCCAAGCGATTTGCAGAATCCTTCCCTGCAGACTTAGGTGGCAATCAGCATGAGATTTTGAATGATCCTGATCGCCCTGCTGGCATGTTCCCTGCAGAGCGTTTTCCTGGATTTGAAAACTGCCAATACATCAATGCTGGCCTTACTTGCAAAGTGCCTGCTGGGCATTACTTTGCTATGGGTGATAACCGCGATAACAGTGCTGATTCTCGTTACTGGGGATTTGTGCCGGATAAGAATATTGTTGGTAGAGCATTCTTTGTTTGGCTAAATCTCGGAAATCTTGGCCGTATTGGCGGCTTCGAATAAAACCATGAACGCCCGCGCCGCCATCGAAACTGCACCGCTGCAAGCGCAACTAGGCTACACGTTTAAAAAAATAGAGTTGCTTAATCAAGCTCTAACGCATCGTAGCCACAGCAAGAAAAATAATGAGCGTCTTGAGTTTTTGGGTGACTCCATTCTCAATTGCGTTGTTGCTGAAATGCTTTATGAGCGCTATTCAGATCTGGATGAAGGAGACCTCTCTCGTGTGCGGGCTAATCTGGTAAAGCAGCAGGCACTCTATGAGATTGCTCAAACACTATCCCTTTCAGACTACCTGCGCTTAGGTGAGGGTGAGCTCAAGAGCGGTGGTTTTCGTCGCCCATCTATTTTGGCTGATACGCTTGAAGCAGTGACTGGCGCCATATTTCTAGATGGTGGATTTGATGCTGCTAAAGCCTGTTTGCGTAAACTCTACTCCATCATTTTGGCCAACGTTGATCCCAAAACTTTGGGTAAAGACGATAAGACTTTATTGCAGGAATGTTTGCAAAGCTACCAGTTACCACTGCCTACCTATAACGTCACGGGTACTAGTGGTGCAGCCCACAATCAGCAGTTTGAAGTGGAATGTTTAATACCAAACCTCAAAGTTGCCGTGAAGGGTGAGGGTGCTTCTCGACGTGCGGCCGAACAAGCGGCAGCAAAACTAGCGCTCATCTCCGCACTGAAGGCTTTGCCGCAGGCGCTGGGTAAACCTAAAAAGACTCGGTCTGCTAAAAAGAAGGCAGCAAAAAAAGTGGCAACCGAAGAACAATTAAATCTTAAGCTGAAGGGCTAATCGTGTTTAGATGCGGCACCATTGCCATTGTTGGCCGTCCCAATATGGGCAAATCGACCCTCTTAAATGCTTTAGTTGGGCAGAAGATCAGCATCACCTCGCGTAAGGCACAAACTACGCGTCATCGTATTTTAGGTATTCAGAATCGCGAAGAAGCGCAATTCATTTTCATTGATACGCCGGGCTTTCAGACCCGTTTGATGAATACCCTCAATAAGGCTTTGAATCGCACGGTAACAACGGCCTTGCAAGATGTCAACGTGGCTTGCTTTGTAGTGGAGGCTGGCTACTTTGGTGAAGACGACAAGAAGGTTTTGAAATTACTGCCGACCGACCTGCCCGTTGTCTTGGTTTTAAATAAATTAGATCTATTTAATAGCCGCTTTCAGACCCCCTCTGAGCGTGATCAGGCTCTGCTGAACTTCATGAAAGAAATGAGTCAGCCTTGGTGTGAATTGGGTGGCCATGAAGACCAGAAGTGTGAGTTTTCTGAAATCGTGCCGATGAGCGCCAAGAGTCCTGGTGATGTTGAGCGATTATTAGATGTACTCGAAGCTTATTTGCCTGAAGCACCAGCGGTCTACGATGGCGATACTATTACCGATCGCAGTGAACGTTTCTTGGCTGCTGAGATTCTACGAGAGAAGGTTTTCCGTTTCACCGGTGAGGAGTTGCCTTACACCAGCACAGTAGTCATTGATCAGTTCAAGATGGATGGCAAGATGCGCCGTATCGCGGCAACGATATTGGTTGATCGCGATAGCCATAAGGCGATGATTATTGGTGCCAAGGGTGAGCGATTGAAGAAGATTTCAACTGATGCTCGCATTGATATGGAAAAGCTCTTTGATGGCAAAGTCTTCCTAGAGACCTGGGTTAAGGTCAAGCGTGGTTGGGCAGATGATCGTGCTGAATTACGGGCGCAAGGACTAGAGTAATTATTCATGGCCTCCATTCGTGTTGCTGACGAACCTGCTTTTGTATTGCACAGCATTCCTTATAAGGAAACTAGCTTAATTCTGGATGTGTTTACCCGGCAATATGGCCGTATGGCGCTGATTGCAAAAGGTGCTAAGCGTCCACATTCGGCTCTACGTCCAGTCTTGCAGCGTTTTCAACCGCTCTTGGTTTCTTGGAGCGGCAAGTCTGAGTTACGTACTTTAACGAAGTCAGAGTGGGTTGGTGGTACACCTTCATTGGTAGG
>JBJOEU010000123.1:0-4670 GCA_046049115.1 Pseudomonadota bacterium | reverse complement strand
CCGCCTAAAAAGAAAGGATGAGCCTTAGATTGAGGGCTACAGGACGATATTGAACTCTGAGCTAAGGCTGCCGGCAACATCGGAATCTGCTGAGGCGCATTGATGGGCGGAGCAAACTTGAGCTGTGCCCGCTCTACATCACGACGAAATGCCGTAAATACATCGGGCATTTTTTCTAAGGCAAAAGGAAAGTGTTGTGGATCCAACATGCTCGATTGCCAAAACTCTTCAACATCAATACCCTGCTCTTGCATTATTCGGACTTGCTCAATTTCTTCCGGGGCTTCGATTTGCTCGCAATAGATTGCTGCTGCAGTAGTATCTTTGACTAGCTGCAGCAATACTTCCGCTGACTTGCCGGATAGCTCCAGCAGATCCGACCCTTGAGCTTGAAGCTGAGTCTTTAAGTCATCTAAGGATGCCCTTAAAAAAGTCTGCCGATGCGGTCCTTGTCGCTCAAAGCCATAAACAGTCTCTCGCTCTTTAGAATCGTGCACATAAACTGGCAAGAGTAGGTCAGCTTTTAAACATGCTTGAGTAAAGGCGGGATTGTCTGCCAAACGCAAATCATTTCGAAACCAATAGATGATGACCGTCACTTATTCTTTCCAATAGTGCTAGCTACGGTGTTTGTAGTAGTTTTTTTAGAGCGGCAAGCATCAGAGCAGTACTTCACCTCATCCCAGTTTTTAGCCCAGGACTTACGCCAAGTCATTTCTTTACCGCAGACCACACAAGTCTTACTAGGTAGAAATGATTTGTTTCCCTTAAAACCCAATTTTTCAGCTCGAGCCATACTTACCTATTTAAAAACGAATAGACTATTTAACACATTCAAGAACCCAGAAAAAGACCGGATCGCATTGAAAGCCTTTTATACCGACCACTATGTTTTACCACTTCCGCCGGGACACCGCTTTCCGATGGAAAAGTACAGCCGGCTACGTGATTTAGTGAGTAAGCTAGTAGGGTTAGAACTGGTAGAAGCTCCGGCCGTCTCTGATACTCAGATTCTGTATGCACATGACCCTAGTTATCTCATCAAAATCCTCTCAGGTAATTTAAGCCCTAAGGAGCAGCAAGACATTGGCTTTCCTTGGAGTGAGCTCATGGTGGAGCGCTCACGTCGCTCTGCTGGTGCCACCCTTGCCGCCGCAAAGGTGGCTCTCAATGAGGGCTTAGCAGCTAATCTCGCTGGCGGTACGCATCACGCTTACCGCAATAAAGGGAGTGGTTTTTGCGTTTTTAATGACTCTGCCATTGCGGCCCGAGCACTCCAGAAAGAAATCAGTTCACACCTGAAAGTCGCCATCATCGATTTAGATGTTCATCAAGGAAATGGCACTGCTGCTATTTTAGAAAATGACGCTTCTATATTTACCTTATCGATACATGGGGAGAATAACTTTCCCTTTACTAAAGAGCGTAGCGATCTTGATGTTGGCCTACCAGACGAAACGGGAGATGCAGCCTATTTAGCAGCACTTCATCAAAGCCTAGAAATACTAGATGCCCGCTTTAAGCCCGACTGCATTATTTACCTAGCTGGAGCCGATCCTCACGAAGGGGATCGCTTAGGTAAGCTCAGCCTGACTCAAGATGGAATGCGACAGCGGGATGAAACTGTTTTTCAATATGGCTTAGATCGCCAAATTCCCATTGCATTTAGCATGGCGGGCGGATATGGCAGAGAGATTCAGTCAACCGTGGATATTCATTTTCAGACCATCCAAACTGCACTTCAGTTTCAACAGCAATACGGTTGACTTACCCTACAATACGTTTGCCATGATTTGCATTCGAACTGCCCTACTTTTGTTGGTCTTGACCAGACCACTTGCAGCATGGGCTATAGATTTGCAACCTAACGATATTGTTGCGCCACTACCCAATAAGAATTACATCACGGTAAGTTACCTGAATACCGAGAACAATACGCTCTATCGAAACGGTAGCGCTGCATCGAGTAGCCCTGTCATTGATACCCAGAGTGCGATTTTTCGTGGCACCAGAACGTATGATCTTGGCAGCCTACCAGCAGTCAGCTTTATTCAACTACCCTACGGATCTATTCAACCAGGGGGCTCACTAGGAGGCCAAGCAGGCAATGCTGGAGTTGGTGATCTCACGATTGCAACCGCAATCTGGCCGTATCACAACAGAGCCACCAGAACGTATCTTGGCCTGGCGGGATATCTGATTAGTCCAACTGGCAGCTATTCCAGTCAGCGAGCTTTTAATGTGGGTGAGAATCGCTTTCGCACGGACTTGCAGATGGGTTTTCAAACGCCGATCACCTCCACTGTAGATGGCATGATTGCGGTCGATACCATGTGGTTCGGTGGCAATAGTCAATGCGCTACTGCATGTAATTTAACTACTAACGGATCCTTAACCCAAAAGCCACTGACCACCACTCAGTTAGGTCCTATCTACCGCATCAATCAAACCTTTACCGTAGCAGCCTCTTACTTTTATGTCGCTGGTGGTGCAACCTCCATTAACAACAACTATCAAAATAACGTTGCCAATACACAAAGATTTTTATTGAGTGGGCAAGCCCACACACCGATAGGCAGAATCTCTTTGCAGTATGGACGTGATACGGAAATCAAAAACGGCTTTGTTCAAACGCGCTTACTTGCCGTCCGACTCATGAAAGAGTTTTGATCAGTACTGATTCGCTTTATAAGTAGTCCAGTACTTCTGCATCTCAATGAACAGAAATGAAGCAGACCAAGTGATCAAGATGAAGCCGGTCAGCGCCTCCACTCCAGTCAAATAGCGAAGGTAGCCTTGCGCCACAATCTCGCCGTAACCTAAAGTTGTGAAGGTAACAAATGATAGGTAGGCGCAATCCAACAAAATGCCGTGGCCCGAAAGCTCACCAACGAGACCACCCATGACGGGGAACTGCAAGGTAAAAAAGTAGCCTAAGGCAAAGAGCCAGATCTCCACAACATGGGCCATGAAAATGGCACCAACCCCAACCAAGACCCGAAAACGCGGTGCAATGTGGGCTATTCTGGGCAGCAGCTTATCCAGCTGAAAAAGGGCTTCATAGTGCAATAGGATCGCAATAAGTGCTAGGGATCCATTAATGATGAAGGCAGTGATGAGCAACATCGTCAAATTATCCCCCTTTTTTCAGGGGGATAAATAATCACCCAGTAATGATGGTGTCGCCTTTTAAGGCATCTACTTTGGCAAAGTACTTTTTAGCATATGCCAATAGTTGACCATCACTTGGATGATCAACAGTCTCAATACCAACTACTTTCTCAGCAATGGCGTGATCATGCTTGGTGGCATGCTTCATCAAATCCAATTTTGCAGAGCCTGGCCCCACAATCAAAATCTCCTTAGATTCCATAACCGCTTGAATGACTTCATGCAAGTAATGCTGATCTGGTTCAGCACGCGCACCACTAACAGAGCCACTTTTGTGATGGACGTTTTTATGGGTGGATCTGGTCTTAATCACTTCGCTCTCACTGGCAGTTGGGTTGAAGTAAATAACGTGCGCCTCTTGATGGTCAATCCAAATTACTGAGTGATTAAATGACATATATCTTCTTTCTAATGAATACAGCAGGGTACAAAATTAATAAAAACAATTAATCTAAGATGAGATCATGGCTAAACAGGTGCACAGCCCCATCTACAGCATGGCCATTCAAAATCTTTTGCTCAGCTATCGAGAGTAACTTTAATTGGTGCGTTTTAAACAACTGCAAAGCATTTTTTTCAATACCCTCAGGGTCTAAGTCTTGCAGGGCCTCATAACTAAAGCTGCATTTAAAAGGCTGGCTGTCGAGCATTGCTGGATAAGAAACATCGCCATTCGTTAAAACCGATGCAGGACCAACAAATTCAAGCTTCATGGGAACTCACTTTGTTCAGAATAAGAAAACAATACTCATATTCTGAACCTAATTGATGGAGTCTAGTTGATACAAATCAAACTTTTTACCCCTATTAGCAAGAATCCACCATAGGGGCCCATGGGCTATCTTTTCAGGAAATTAAAATTTGAATGTCACAGCAGCCTGGGGGCCCAGCATAGTCGTTTTTTGTAAGACACCGCCATCTTTCATGTCGTAGTACAAAGCACGGTAGGTCAGTGAGGCATCAATCAGCTTGCCGAAGGTTTTACCTACTCCAGCCATCGCTTGCCAAGTTAAGTTTGTCGTGCCTCCTCCGCTACCAATATCACCATAGAACGGTAGGTACCAAGTGGAATCTGCAATTCGATAGCGCCCTTTAGCGCCAACAATAGGATCGACTGTGGAAGTGGTTTTAGATGCTGTACCCACTCCGCCGACATTTAATGTGGCTGTTACATAGATCGCTCTTGCACCAAGCAAGGCATCCAGATAAACATCTTTGGTATTAGCGACTGTATAGCTTGCAAGACCAGTCAATATGGTCTGCTGCAGCGTAATCTTATCCCCGAGAGGACCACCCTCAGTTGGAATCACGCCAGTTTTTTGCAAAGTAGCAGAAACTACATCACCCATGACACCCCAATTTCCCTTGTGCGCTTCTGCGGAAATCATGGCTCCAGATTTGAGATTACTCACAACATCACTTGAATTAAAACTAGCCGACTTCGCAAGTCCACTATCAAGGCCAAGAGTGCCTCGAATACCAGGAGCCCAAATGTATGG
>JBJOEU010000122.1:0-4710 GCA_046049115.1 Pseudomonadota bacterium | reverse complement strand
TGCTAAAGCAAACTTCATTGATAGTGGTTGCTGCGGTATGGCAGGTTCATTTGGATTTAATCCAGAGCATGTCGGCATATCCAAAGCGGTTGGTGAGCTAGTTTTGCTGCCAGCAATCCGAGCTGCTGAGCAAGAGACCATCATTCTGACTAATGGCTTTAGTTGCAGGGAGCAGATTGAGCAAGAGACAGGTCGCAAGGTCAAGCACTTGGCGGAGTTACTGCAGATGGCGCATCAAGCTCAGTAAGTGTTTCCGTAAAGCAAAAAAAGCCCTGAAGTGTATTCAGGGCTTTTTTAATTTTCGTATCAATTAGTTTTGTTCTATCTTTGCGCTTTTAACAATAGCGCCAAATTTTTTGCTCTCACTGTTGGAAAATGCCTGGAATTCAGCCATGGTCATATTACCTGGTTGAGCTCCTTGCTTCTCAAGGGCTTCTTTTACCTCAGGCATCTTTAAAACTTCCACAATATCCTTTTGAATTTTTTGACTAATGGCATTTGGAGTGCCGCTTGGGACATAAACACCAAACCATTGTGTTAGATCAAAGTTTTGTAGCCCCGGAGTTTTTGCAAGTGGTTGAATATTAGGCGCAGCAATAGAAGGTGTCTTAGATGACAAGCCAAGCGCTTTGAGTGCACCAGATTGAATATGGGGTAGCACGGTTGGAAGACCTGCAAAACCAACATCCACATGTCCAGCCAATAAATCTGAGACGGATGGCGCTACACCTTTATAGGGAACGTGAACCATCTTAATGTTGGCCTGCTCTTCAAGCATGACGGCTGAAAGATGTTGCGCAGTACCGGGTCCGGATGAAGCATAAGTCACTGTATTTGGATTCTTTTTTGCGTAAGCGATTAATTCAGCAGCCGTTGAATAGGGCTTAGAGGGATTGGCGACCAAAACAAATGGGAGCTTGACGAGTAGGGTTACTGGCTTTAAGTCAGCATCTGGGTTGTAAGACATTTTTTGCATGAAGTGCTGATTGATCACCACCTCTGCAGTAGCTGACATCAAAATAGTTAAGCCATCAGATGGGGCCTTGGCCACAAAGTTGGCGCCAATGGTGCCGCTACCGCCTGCCTTGTTCTCAACTACTACGGGTTGCTTCCAGATGTCAGCTAATTTCAAGCTCACTAGACGTGCTACTGGATCAACGCCACCACCTGGTGCATAAGGCACGATTACTTTAACCGGGCGATCGGGCCATGATTGTGCAAAAGCTAAGCTACTGATACTTAAAAGAAGTATTGAGATTAAGCTGGTAAACATATTTTTTAGGCGCATAGTTTTTTAGATATCTAGTTGGTGAGTTGGGATTGAGCTTCAGTGTATTAGAAATTGGGAGAGGGCATCTAAATCAGGATCAATCCCAATTCCTGCCTTACTTGATAGGACAACTTTGCCATCAGAAATGCCATCCAATGGTGTCGAGAGTAAGGATCTGAGGGGGTTGGGGTTTGAGTCAATCTCTAGCATCCCAGTCGATGATGATGCTGCTAATAAGTGAGCAGATGCCATCAGGCCAATACCGCCTCCAAGATAGTGTGGACAGTATTCAATTTTGTGATCATGAAGTTTTTTGATGATTGGTAAACATCCTGAAATTCCACCCCACTTGGCAATATCAGGCTGAATAATGCAAAAGACTCCAGAGGCTATTGCCTCATCAAATGATTGCTCACCAACCATGTTTTCACCAGCAGCAAGCCGAAGCTGATGAGTGCTCGATAGTTTTTGCCAATGGCTTAATGGGCTGTCAGCCCGGATTGGCTCTTCAATCCAATTCAAGTCAAATCTTACTAATGCCTTGATTCTGTCGATTGCGGTAGGTAGGTCCCATGCCTGATTAGCGTCAACCATCAGAAGATTGCTTGGAATGAGTTTGCGGATATTATTTAGATTCTCTATATCTAGAACCTCGTTAAACCCAATCTTAAGTTTGAAGGCTGTATGACCATTTGCTAGCAGCTCCTGAACAACCTTTTCTGGATGATCCGGATTAATACCACTAGCGTATGTTTTGATGGCGGGATTATTCCCGCCAAGATATTGCCAAAGTGCTTGTGAAGATTTTTTAGAGAAGAGGTCCCATGCAGCTAAATCTATGCCGGCAATAGTTTGGGCGATTGGACCATATTCCCCAGACTGTATTGCTAGTACTGCTGTTTTTTCACTGAGGAATTGATAGATTTCTTCTGGCGCATTAAAAGTCTGGTTGATTAGTAAGGGCTTAAAAATTTCTGCCAAGAGAGTTGCGCGGTGCTCAGCACCACAATTTGGGAAGTTGCACCAAATTTCACCCCAGCCGACTGCGCCATTATCATCCTCCAGGCGGACAAATACAGCGGGTCTGTTTGTCATAATTCCAAAAGAGGTTTTGACTGGATTGGCAATGGGCGCCCTAAAAACAAACGCCTCAATATTTTTAATGGTGACGGGAGATTCCAAGAAATTAGCTCTCATTCATAAATGGTATTAGTTAAAGGTAAGGGACTTTCGCTATATTTGACTCATCATAAAGAAAAAAGCCCATGAAGACGATTTCATGGGCTTAGTGTAGTTAGATTTGAGTTAGGAGCGAATTAAGTAATCAAACGCAGATAGTGATGCTTTGGCGCCTTCCCCCATTGCAATGATGATTTGCTTATAAGGAACGGTTGTGCAGTCCCCTGCAGCAAATACGCCAGGCATTGAAGTCTCACCTTTTTGATCAATGATGACTTCTCCGCGAGGGGATAAATCAATTACGCCCTTAAGCCAATCTGTATTTGGTAGCAATCCAATTTGAACAAAGATCCCCTCAAGCGCAACATCATGCATCTCTTTACTAGCGCGATCCTCATATCTCAAAGTAGTCACCTTGCCGTTAGCGCCCAACACTTCCTTACTCAAGGCATTGGTGATTACGGTAACGTTTGGCATGCTGTACATTTTTTTCTGCAGTACGGCATCGGCACGTAACTTAGTATCAAACTCAACTAAAGTGACATGACTCACAATGCCTGCTAAATCAATAGCAGCCTCAACCCCAGAGTTACCCCCACCGATCACTGCTACGCGCTTACCTTTATAGAGCGGACCGTCACAGTGAGGACAGTAAGCAACACCTTTACCGCGATACTCTTGTTCACCTGGCACATTCATTTCGCGCCAGCGTGCACCAGTACTGAGGATGACTGTCTTACTCTTTAACTCGGCACCATTCTCTAAGGTGATCGTAATTTCATCACCAGTCTTACTCAAACTCTTGGCGGTCTGCAGGTTCATGACATCGACTTCATACTCTTTGACATGCTGCTCAAGAGCCATAACTAATTTAGGGCCCTCAGTCTCTTTAACGGAGATGAAGTTTTCAATACCTACGGTATCGGCAACTTGACCGCCAAATTTCTGGGCTACTACACCAGTTCTAATGCCTTTACGAGCAGAGTAGATCGCTGCTGAGGCACCAGCTGGACCACCACCAATGATTAGAGAATCATAGGCATCTTTAGCGTTCAATTTCTCTGCATCACGTGCCGAGGTATTGGTATCTAATTTAGCGGCAATTTCTTCAACACTCATGCGGCCTTGACCAAACACCTCACCATTCAGAATGACTGTAGGTACAGCCATGATTTGGTATTGATCTACCAAGCTCTGGAAAAGGGCGCCATCAATCATTTCGTGTTCGATATCGGGATTTAGGGCTGCCATCAGATTAAGGGCTTGCACTACATCTGGGCAGTTATGGCATGACAAAGAAATGAATGTCTGAAAGCGCTTTTTACCCTCTAGGCCTTTGATGCTCTCGATTACGTCTTGCTCAACCTTTGGTGGATAGCCGCTAGCTTGCAAAATAGCCAAAATGAAAGAAGTCATCTCATGACCCATTGGTAGGCCAGAGAATGCAATACGAGCAATTTCATCCGCCTTGCCTACGGTAAAGCTTGGAATGTTTTTACTGCTACCGGAAGTCTTTACTGTGAGCTTAGTAGATTGCTCAGCAACTTCATTCAGTAGCTCTAGCATTTGGGCTGATTGAGTGCTGTCATCCAAAGTGGCCTCGAGAACAATAGGGCTCTCTATTTTTTCAAAATAGGTTTTGAGTTGGGTTTTGATATTGGTGTCTAACATGCGGTACTCCTTAGTGTTGAGTCTTGATGAGTCTATTGGGCAGGCCTCTTACTTCTCATCCTGCCCAATAGACTCTCCGAAGAGAGTCTATTGATTGCTAATGACTGCTGACTTTGATTCTTAGATCTTGCCTACGAGGTCCAAAGATGGAGTCAATGTTGCTGCGCCTTCTTTCCACTTAGCCGGGCATACTTCACCTGGGTGAGCAGCTGTGTACTGAGCGGCTTTGAGCTTGCGCAATGTCTCAGAGATATCGCGAGCGATTTCGTTTGAGTGAATTTCAGCAGTCTTAATAACGCCTTCTGGATTGATGATGAATGTGCCGCGCAATGCGAGACCTTCTTCATCGATATGCACATCAAAACCACGTGTCAATGTATGTGTTGGGTCGCCAACCAATGGGAACTTCGCCTTACCTACTGCAGGTGAAGTCTCATGCCATACTTTGTGTGAGAAATGCGTATCAGTAGTCACGATGTATACCTCTGCACCCATCTTCTGGAATTCAGCGTAGTTATCAGCTGCATCTTCAATTTCTGTTGGGCAGTTGAATGTGAATGCTGCTGGCATGAAAATCAAAACTGACCATT
>JBJOEU010000121.1:0-4741 GCA_046049115.1 Pseudomonadota bacterium | reverse complement strand
CGGCTACCACCCACCTCCAGAATTTCTTGGCGATAACGTATACCTGTTTTTTCATCCAGAACGCTGCCGGTGAGTTTAGCCGCTTCTTCAAAAGCAGAATAGACATCGGCAGAAAGTACTTCCGCCCATTTGTAGCTGTAATAACCAGCAGCATAGCCACCGGCAAAGATATGGCTAAAGGTATTAATCCAGCGGGAGATGGGTGCCTGCGGTATGACATTAAATTGGTCTGCAATGCTTCTGGATAGATTGAGTACGGCTTGATCTTGGGTACTTTTTGGATCGAAGCTAGCGTGCAAACGCCAATCAGTTAGAGACATGACAACCTGTCGTAGAGTCATATAGCCATTTTGAAAATTCTTGGCAGCAAGTATTTTTTCAAATAACTCACGAGGTAGTGACTTTCCGGTTTCAGCATGCGCTGTCATTTTTTCCAAGACTTCCCATTCCCAGCAGAAGTTTTCCATGAACTGGCTTGGAAGCTCTACGGCATCCCACTCAACACCATTGATGCCGGATACGCCTAAGGCACTGACTTGCGTTAATAGATGATGCAGGCCATGACCACTCTCATGAAAGAGGGTGATCACATCATCATGAGTGATTGTTGGTTGGCGCAATACGCCATTTACTTTTACGGGGGGTGCAAAGTTACAGACCAGATATGCCACTGGTATCTGGATTTCTCCATTGGGTAGTTCGCGACGACCACGCGCATCATCCATCCAAGCGCCACCACGTTTGCCTGACCTCGCGTACGGGTCTAGGTAAAAATAGGCCACTGTATTGTTATCAGCATTTTTTACAGAGAAGGACTGTACATCCGCATGCCAGGTTGGTAGATCCGCTTTTTCAATCTTCACGCCAAAAAGGGTCTGAATAACACCAAATAGACCTTCCAGCACTTTGGGTAGAGGAAAGTATTGTTTCAACTCATTCTCAGAGAAAGAATAGCGTTCTTGCTTCAATCTCTCGGAAGCATAGGCAATATCCCAAGGTTCTAATCCATCAACAATGGTAAGTTCAGATTGAGCAAATTCAGAGAGCTCTTGCCAATCCTTTAGTGCAAAAGGTTTTGCTTTCTGTGCAAAGTTGGTGAGGAAGGTATCTACTTCTTCAACGCTGCTCGCCATTTTTGGCGCCAAACTCAGGGCGGCATAGTTTTTGAAACCCAGCATACGTGCTTCTTCATCGCGCAGCTTTAACTGCTCAAGCATGTTTTGCGTATTATCCCAATCGATTTTCCCTTGAGAATATTGAGGAGCCAATTCAGAAGCCCGAGTCACGTAGGCCTCGTACATGAGGCGACGTAGTGACCGACTTTCAGAGTACTGCATCACTGGGTAATAAGAGGGGAAGTGCAATGAAAAAGCCCAGCCTTGAAGTGTCTTTTGTTGGGCAAGATCCGCTGCGGCAGCAATAACATCCTCGGGCAAGCCAGCCAAATCAGCATCATCAGTAATGAGATGAATAAATCCATCGGTGGCATCTAAAACATGATCAGAAAAGGCCTTACCCAATAATGCTTGCTCATCTTGAATCTCTGCAAAGCGGGGCTTATTAGCATCACTTAGCTCTGCGCCACCAAGACGGAAATCTCTTAATGAGTTTTCAATCACTTTTTTCTGTGCAGAATGGAGTATCGAAAAGTCACTGCCTTGACTCAAGGCTTTAAACTTTTCATACAGTGCGAGATTTTGTCCCAAGCTGGAAAAGAATGCCGTGACCTTAGGCATCATCTCACCATAAGCCGCTCTGAGCTCAGGAGTGTCTGCAACACTATTGAGATGAGAAATCACCCCCCAAGATCGACTTAAGGATTCAGTTGCATCCTCTAGAGGCTCCACCAAATCGTTCCAGTTTGCAGGGGTGCTCGGATCCACTGCATGATCCACTGCAGATTGCGCCTGCAGCAAAAGGAAATCAATTGCTGGCTCAATGTCAGATGGCTTTATCTCGGAGTAGGCGCAAATGCCTCTTCCAAATGCAATGAGTGGATTTTTTTGAAGCTCAGGTGAAGGCTTTGGCGTTGTTAATCTTGTCATCCCTATAGCTTAATGGACGATAGAAACTTTTGCCAATCAGACCCTAAAAAGACCCCAAGTGGAAACCTCTATTAAGAAGGTTTTGCTGCCTTTTCTGCTGCCTCTAGGGTGTTCATTAAAAGCATGGTGATGGTCATAGGACCTACGCCACCTGGCACTGGTGTTATCCAACCAGCAACATATTGAACGGCATCGAAATCCACATCGCCACAGAGTTTTCCGTCGGGCATGCGATTAATGCCTACATCGATGACTGCGGCACCATGTTTGACCATATCGCCAGTGATCATTTTAGGTTTGCCAGTAGCAACCACCAAAATATCAGCATCTTTAGTGTGATGCGCTAAGTCACGAGTCTTGCTATTGCAAATAGTGACTGTTGCACCTGCTTGCAGCAAGAGCATGGCCATTGGCTTACCAACAATATTGGAGGCGCCCACGATGACCGCGCGTGCACCACGGATAGGATATTCAATGCTCTCCAAGATCTTCATGCAGCCATAAGGCGTACATGGCTTGAATTCTGGCTGGCCCACCATCAAGGCTCCAGCATTGGCTACGTGAAATCCATCAACATCTTTTGCTGGTGCAATTGCTTCAAGCACGCGCTCAGCTGCAATATGCTCAGGAAGGGGGAGTTGAACTAAGATTCCATGAATAGCTGGATCAGCATTGAGAGTGGCAATGCGAGCCAGTAATTCTTCTTCGCCCAACTCTACCGAGTAGCGCTCAAGGACAGAGTGGAAGCCGACGTCTTCACAGGCTTTCACTTTATTTCTGACATAAACCTGGCTGGCGGGATTTTCGCCAACAACGATAACTGCTAATCCTGGTCTAACACCTTTAGCGGTAACAATTGCTCCGCGTGCAGCAATTTCAGTGCGTAATTTTTTAGATAGGGCGACACCATCGAGTAACTGTGCAGGCATAAAAATTAATTAGGTTGTGGATCAGAAAGGGCGAGACGGAGAAGATCTGCAACGGTATTGACGTTAAGCTTTTCCATGATATTCGCACGATGAGCTTCTACAGTTTTGATTGAGATGCTCAGGTCATCTGCGATTTGTTTATTTAGGCGACCGGCCACGATTCGCTCAAGCACTTGGCGTTCACGCCCAGTAAGTTTGCTTAAGAGGCTTTGGGTAGTCTTGCGTTGACTTGCTTGAGAGTAATCAATTCGCGCTTTTGCAAGCATGCGATCTACTAAGCCGCAGAGATCATTCTCTTTAAATGGTTTTTCGATAAAGTCTACCGCACCACGCTTCATGGTGGAGACCGCCATCGACACATCACCGTGACCAGTAATGAAGGCAACTGGCATTGGCAGATTTTCACTAATCAGGCGCTCTTGTAGTTCAAGGCCCGACATGCCGGACATGCGGACATCTAGGATGGCGCAAGAGATAGTTGATTTATCGGTGCTTTGGAGTGACTGCAAGAAACGCTCAGCACTTGCATGACAGCGAACAACATAACCATTGCTTTCGAGTAGCCAGGTCAGGGAGTCACGGACCGCCTCATCGTCATCTACAACATAAACCACTTCAGCTTGATTGGGTTTGGTAGCAGCACTGATATTCATATTAGCTCTCGCGGTGAACCTAAAAAAATACTTAAATTAAATACTGTCCTCAGAGCCAGGTGACTCTAGGGGTAATAATATTGTAAAGGTGCAGCCCGATAGCTTTGTGTGCTCAGCATCCATCAGATTAGTTGCCCAAAGTCGGCCCTGATGGGACTCAATCACAGATCGACAGATATTCAGTCCCATGCCCATACCATCGCTTTTGGTGCTAAAAAATGGCTCAAACATGCGTTCAATCACTGATTCAGCGATTCCGGCGCCCGTATCCTTCACCTGGATGCGCAACATGGCGGGAAAAGTGCTGGTATCTAAATCTGCTGAAATCTGCACAGGAGGAGCCGACCAGCGCGAGGAAAGGGGGTAAACCTCCCTCATACTATCCAAGGAGTTTTTTAGTAGATTGACCAAAACCTGCAGGATTAAGACTGGATCTAAGTCGACTGCAGGAAGATTTTCAGCAATTTCAGTGCTGATGCTTAAACGATGCCGATGGGCTTCAATTTCCACCAATCCAACGGCATCATGAATAATTTCACTAATGTCGCAAGACTTTCTTTGTGGTTCACTACGTTTTACAAAGCCTTTAATACGCTGAATGATCATGCCTGCTCGATGAGCCTGATCCGATGCTTTTTCTAGTGCAGGAAGAATATCTTTTTGCAAGGCAGGTTCAAGTTGGCCTTGCAAGCGCTTTACGACACCCATGCAGTAGTTCGAAATAGCAGCAAGCGGTTGATTTAATTCGTGGGCTAGGGAGGAGGCCATTTCTCCCATGGTGGTTAAGCGACTGGTAAATTGCATCCGCTCTTCTTGTTGTCGAGCTAAGTCATCCGCTTCGATACGTAGCGTAATATCCGTGGCAATTAATAATTGTGCCAAGTGACCATCTACCCATGGGACATAACGTCTACGAACTTCATACCATTTTGAAATTCCTGATGCCTCATCTAGCAATTGAATTTCTTCTGACTCAGTTTCTTGGTATGGTGGCTGAACTGAAATGCCCTCAGACGCCATATCGCTACCCGTTAATTCAAAGTGACCCTTGGCAGTATTGCCGAAGCGCTCACGATAGAGGCGATTTGTAAATAATAGTTCACCGTTCCCGTTT
>JBJOEU010000120.1:0-4784 GCA_046049115.1 Pseudomonadota bacterium | reverse complement strand
ATTTACCAAAAGATTGCATAGATCACATCGTAACGATTTATTGAAAGGAATGAGAGTGTCTTATCAAGTCACGCTCAAGGCGAGCGGCAAACAATTTACTGTCCAGAAGGATGAGACCCTTCTGGAGGCAGCCTTACAGCAGGGCATCACCCTGCCCTATGGCTGCAAAAATGGGGCTTGTGGATCCTGTAAAGGCAAGATTTTAGAAGGTCAGGTAAAGCATGGTCAGCATAGTGCTGCCGCCCTAAGCCCGACTGATGAAGCCGCTGGTGGCACCTTGTTTTGCTGCGCCCATCCCAAATCAGACCTGCTCATTGAAGCTCGTGAAGTTCAAGGCGCTAGCGATATTGCTATTCGGAAAGTGCCTTGTCGCGTGAACACCATCGTAAAACCGAGCGCAGATGTGGCCATTCTTCAATTACAACTACCAGCTGCTGAGCGCTTTCAATTTTTAGCCGGTCAATATTTAGAGTTCCTACTCAAAGATGGTCAGCGCCGCGCCTACTCCATTGCCAATGCACCTGATCGAGAAGGCCCCCTCGAATTGCATATTCGCCATTCACCTGGCGGTCTTTTTACTGACTCTGTGTTTGGCGCAAAAGAGCCTGCCCTGAAGGAAAAAGACATCCTGCGCTTTGAAGGCCCATTGGGTAGCTTCTTTTTAAGGGAAGATTCCAAGAAACCCATCATCTTTGTTGCGGCAGGCACCGGCTTTGCGCCGATTAAATCCATTATTGAGCAAATGCAGCTCAAAAAGATCCAGCGCCCGATTCATCTGTACTGGGGTGGCCGGCGCCCAAGCGACCTTTACCTCAATGAGCTCTGCCAGTCTTGGGCAAAAGATATTCCTGACTTCAAGTACATCCCGGTCATTTCAGATGCACTACCGGAAGACCAATGGACTGGGCGTACAGGCTTTGTACACGAAGCCGTGATGGCCGACCATCTCAATATGAGCCCTTACCAGGTCTATGCCTGCGGCGCCCCTGTGATGGTCAATGCGGCTCGCCAGGACTTTTCATCTCATTGTCATTTGCCTGAGGAAGAATTCTTTGCGGATTCTTTTACCAGCGCTGCTGACCTCGCGACAAATTAGCCTGCTAAGCGCGATAATAGAATCTCATTTGATTTCACTTTGCATACGATATGAATAAGCCCGCCCAATCCGTAGATGCCCACTCAGTGATGTTTATTACCCCGCGACCAGAGTTGACTATGGTTGAGGGTAAAGGCTCATGGCTGACTGATAACAACGGTAAGCGTTATTTAGATTTCTTGCAAGGCTGGGCAGTGAACTGTCTCGGTCATAGCAACCCCGGCATGATTGAAGCGCTCAACGTACAAGCAAAAAAACTCATTAATCCAAGCCCAGCGTTTTATAACGAGCCAATGATTCGCTTATCGAATCTACTGACGAATAACAGCTGTTTTAACAAAGTATTTTTCGCCAATAGCGGAGCTGAGGCTAATGAAGGCGCTATCAAGTTAGCGCGCAAATGGGGGCAGCTCAACAAATCAGGTGCCTTTGAAATCATTACTTTTGATCACAGCTTTCATGGTCGCACATTAGCAACGATGAGCGCATCCGGTAAACCAGGCTGGGACACCATGTTTGCCCCACAAGTTCCTGGTTTTCTTAAAGCTGATTTGAATGATTTAGAGTCCGTCAAAAAACTGGTGACTAATAAAACAGTTGCCGTGATGCTTGAGCCAGTTCAAGGTGAAGGTGGCGTCATCCCCACCACCAAAGAATTTATGCAAGGCCTGCGTAAATTCACTAAAGAAAACAATATTTTGTTGATCGTTGATGAAGTCCAAGCCGGCTGTGGTCGTACTGGCACCCTCTTTGCTTATCAGCACTACGGCATCGAACCAGACATCATGACCCTGGGCAAAGGCATTGGTGGTGGCGTGCCATTAGCCGCGCTACTGGCAACTGATGCGGTTGCTTGTTTTGTACCTGGCGACCAGGGTGGTACCTATAACGGCAATCCATTGATGGTTGCGGTGGGCATCAGTGTGATCGAACAATTATTGGCGCCAGGTTTCCTAGAGTCTGTGCGCACCAAAGGAGAACTGCTTAGCAAAGAGCTCCTTGCCATATCCGCAGAATTTAATTTAGATGGCGAACGCGGTGAAGGATTATTGCGTGCCCTGATGTTAAGCAGCGATATCGGCGGGAAGTTAGTTGAATTGGCTCGCGATAGAACTCCGGAAGGCTTATTAATTAATTCACCAAGACCGAATTTGCTACGCTTTATGCCAGCACTCAATGTTTCTGATGATGAAATCCTTCAGATGTGCAATATTTTGAGAGAGCTGCTCAAACAAGTAAGCTAAAAAATACTCAGATGAAATGCAATAAAGGGGCTCTAAGCCCCTTTATCTTTTATTGCAGAATCACCCAAGCAGGGGTCTTACTTGCTAGCCAACTAAATTCTTAGGTAGTGAGAATGTGACATCCTCCACCACACCTTCCAGATTGCGAATACTGCGCGGTCCAAATTCTTGAATCTTCGCCACTATTGATAGCGCCAGGCTTTCAGGGGCTGATGCACCTGCAGTGAGACCTACGCGCTTCTTACCAACAAACCATTCAGCCTGAAGCTGCTCTGGAGCATCGACCATGTAGGCTGGCACACCCAGTTTTTCAGCTAATTCACGCAAGCGATTCGAGTTCGAGCTCGCCTTACTTCCGACCACAATAACTACCTCAACTTGAGGAGCCATAAATTTCACAGCATCTTGGCGATTTTGAGTCGCATAGCAAATATCTTGCTTACGAGGTTGCACGATATTGGGAAATTTTTGAATTAAGGCGTCGACGATTTCTTTAGTCTCATCCACAGAGAGTGTCGTTTGCGTGACAAAGGCAATTTTTTCATTCGCAGCAAAAGGCAGCTGAGTAATATCTGCCACCTTCTCAATCAAATGAACACCTTCTTTAACTTGCCCCATCGTACCTTCGACCTCCGGGTGCCCTGCATGGCCAATCATTAACACTGTGAAACCATCCTTGCACATCTTGATAACCTCAACGTGTACCTTTGTGACCAGGGGGCAAGTTGCGTCGTATACCTGCAAGCCACGCGCCTCAGCGTCTTGACGAACTTCTTGAGAAACACCGTGAGCACTAAACACCACAATGCCGCCTTTAGGAACCTCATGCAACTCATCCACAAACACAGCACCCTTTTCACGCAGTTCATTTACGACGTAAGCGTTATGAACAATCTCATGGCGTACGTAGATTGGGGCGCCAAAGCGCGTCAGTGCTTCATTCACAATATTAATTGCACGATCAACGCCCGCACAAAAGCCGCGGGGCTGCGCCATCAAAATTTCAGCAGCGCTTTCTCCGCCTGCTTGCGTATTGGTTTGCTTATTCATTGGCTACAAAATCGCAACAATTTGAGCTTCGAAGGTAACGGGCCTTCCAGCAAGCGGGTGATTGAAATCAAACCAGGCACCTTCTTCATTAATCGATTGCAACACGCCTGCGTATTGAGCGCCACCAGGCGCATTAAATTCAATGACATCGCCAGGATTAAATTGCGCATCATCATCGCGACCCTCTTTGAGTGCATTCAGAGAAACCCACTGAATTAATTCTTCTTTGCGCTCGCCAAAACTTTCTTCCGGTGGCAGCAAGGCGCTTTTCTTTTCACCCACACCCAATCCGATCAATACCTTTTCAAAACAAGGCGCAAATTGTCCAGAACCCATCAACACCGTCGCAGGACGATCGATAAAAGTATTGATGTAGTCATCCCCGCTCGGCAAAGTCAGTCGATAGTTGAGGGTCAGGAAGGAATTGGGCAAAACCGTAAGCTTAGTCATAAGGTAATTGTATCTAGGCCAGACCGTAGCGTGCACTTGCCGATTACGGATTGGCCCAAAATGGAGCAGCCTCGCGAAAAATTGCGTGCTCTTGGCGCGGCAGCGCTCAATGATGCTGAGCTACTCGCTATCTTTCTGCGTGTTGGCGTTAAAGGTAAAACCGCGGTAGCCCTAGCCGAGGACCTTCTCCACCATTTCGGCGATTTACCGCGCCTCATGTCCTGCACCCCAGAAGAATTAACCCAGATTCATGGCATGGGTATTTCAAAGTGGTCACAAATCCAAGCGGCCTATGAGCTTGTCAAGCGCAGCCTTGAGGAAACTCTGTCCCAAGAGTCTGTCCTTACGTCGCCAGGCTATGTCCGAGAGTTCTTGCAGGCCAGGTTTGGGCGTCTGCCACACGAGGTCTTCCTGTGCCTATACCTTGACTCCCACCTGCGCCTGATTGAGTGCCAGGAGCTCTTTAGAGGCTCCCTAAGCCACACCGCTGTATATCCGCGAGAAATCCTCAAGGAGGCTCTTGCCAGAAATGCCAGCGCCCTGATCGTGGCACATAATCACCCCAGCGGAAACCCACGACCGAGCATTGCTGATCAAGAATTGACCAAGACACTAGCTAAAGCCTTGCAGTTGATAGATATCCCCCTTCTTGATCACTGTATTGTGAGTGATAGCGGTTTTTTCTCTTTTTCTGATGAGGGTCTTATGAAAAATGACTATAAATAGAAGTAATTACTAACTTAATGCTATGTTTTGACCCATATTGGCAACTATTTTTCCTCACCCCCAAAACTAAAGCCAATAAGGGGTAGATCAAAGTAGCTAGAGACTGATACAATCTTCTTTTTTCGCAATTAATGGAGTTATGTCATGGCAAAAGTTTGCCAAGTCACTGGGAAGAAGCCGATGGTTGGCAACAATGTATCCCATGCAAACAATAAAAC
>JBJOEU010000119.1:0-4787 GCA_046049115.1 Pseudomonadota bacterium | reverse complement strand
GCTGCTGCGATTGAAGGTCATTTTGTTGATGTTCGTAAGATTTCTTAAGGAGTTGCTGTGTTTAAATGGTCTTCTTTCACGATGATAAAAAAACTGATGATTGTTGCCGTTAGCGGCATCATCTTGTCTGCTTGTGCAAATACGATGGAGGGTGTTGGTAAAGACCTTCAGACCATGGGTAATTCTATGGGCACTAGCAAAGCTCCAAACACTTCGAATCAGTCCCAAACCCAAGGGAAAGATGTTGTTGTGACGCCGGTTAAGTAAGCGCACAGTCGATATTTAGCAAAGATCACTATGGAAAAATTTACGGTATACAAAGGTTTGGTAGCTCCGCTTAATCGCGAAAATGTGGATACCGATGCCATCATCCCGAAGCAATTCTTAAAATCGATTAAGAAAACCGGTTTTGGCCAGAATTTATTTGACGAGTGGCGTTATCTGGATCATGGCGAGCCTGGTCAAGACTGCAGTACACGCCCAGTTAACCCGGATTTTGTTTTAAATCAGCCTCGCTATAAAGATGCCGGTATTTTGCTCGCTCGTAAGAACTTTGGCTGTGGTAGCTCACGTGAGCACGCACCTTGGGCTTTGGATCAGTATGGCTTTAGAGCGGTTATTGCCCCTAGTTTTGCGGATATCTTCTACAACAATTGCTTTAAGAATGGACTTTTACCGATTGTCCTCACGGAATTGCAGGTAGACCATTTGTTCAATGAAACTCTGGCTTTTGGCGGCTATCAGCTCACAATTGACCTGGATGCCCAGCAAGTCATTTCTCCCGATGGAACCGCCTATAGCTTTGATGTGGCGCCATTCAGAAAGCATTGCCTGCTGAACGGCTTAGACGATATTGGCTTAACACTGCAACATGCAGATAAAATCAAGGCTTACGAAGCTGAGCGCATTCTTAAGATGCCTTGGCTTGCTACACAATTGCCATAGTTTTATAGAGTTAAAGGCCTTTTCATGAAAATTGCAGTCCTACCGGGCGATGGTATCGGCCCGGAAATCGTTGCTGAAGCCGTTAAGGTATTAAACGCGCTTGGTCCTAAATTTGACCTAGAGACAGCCCCCGTTGGCGGCGCTGCCTATGATGTGGCTGGGCACCCTTTACCGCCTGCGACTCTAGAGCTTGCTAAAAAAGCGGATGCTATTTTGTTTGGCGCTGTGGGTGACTGGAAATATGATGCTTTGGCTCGTGAACTCCGTCCTGAACAAGCCATCTTAGGTTTACGTAAGCATTTAGAGCTTTTTGCCAATTTCAGACCTGCTATTTGTTATGACGAGCTTACTGCCGCCTCAAGCTTGAAGCCTGAAATTGTGAGTGGTTTAGATATATTGATTATTCGCGAACTGAACGGCGACATTTACTTTGGTCAGCCCCGTGGCATTCGTACTTCCGAGTTGCCGTTATTTAAAGGTGCTCGCGAAGGTTTCGACATGATGCATTACAGCGAACCTGAAGTTGAGCGTATTGGACGTGTTGCTTTCGAAGCAGCCCGTAAGCGCGGCAAAAAGGTGTGCAGCGTGGATAAGGCCAATGTATTGGAGACTTCGCAGTTATGGCGTGATGTCATGATTCGTGTCGGCAAAGAGTATCCCGACGTTGAGTTGTCACACATGTATGTGGATAACGCGGCAATGCAATTAGTTAAAGCGCCTAAGGCATTTGACGTTGTGGTCACTGGTAACTTGTTTGGCGATATTCTCTCAGACGAGGCTTCGATGTTGACTGGCTCAATTGGTATGTTGCCATCAGCTTCATTAGATAAAAACAATAAAGGCTTGTACGAGCCAAGTCACGGCTCAGCTCCCGATATCGCGGGTAAGGGAATTGCTAATCCACTAGCAACCATTCTGTCTGCTGCCATGATGCTGCGTTACTCATTAGGTTTACCTGCCCAGGCGGATCGTATTGAGGGGGCAGTCCAAAAGGTGTTATCTCAAGGCTTACGTACCGCTGATATTTATACCGAAGGTACAAAAAAAGTTTCAACAGTTGAAATGGGCGATGCCGTTGTTGCCGCTCTTTCAAAATAAGAACTGCTTACACTCCAAAATATTGCAACACACTGAATAGATAGTTGATCATCATGTCAAATACAAAAACTCCTTTAGTAGGCTTAGTCGGCTGGCGCGGTATGGTTGGTAGCGTTCTCATGGAGAGAATGCTGGCTGAAAAGGATTTTGATTTAATTGAGCCTGTATTTTTTAGTACCAGTCAGGCTGGCGGCACGGTTCCACTCTTAAATGGTCAAAAAGTGACTAAGAGTGAAAATATCTTGTTAGATGCAAATGACATCAAGGCGCTATCGCGTTGCGACATCATTTTGACTTGCCAAGGCGGTGATTACACAAACGAGATTTTCCCCCAGTTACGTTCTGCTGGTTGGCAAGGCCATTGGATTGATGCGGCCAGCGCATTGCGCATGAAGGATGATGCAGTCTTGGTGCTTGATCCAGTAAATCGCTCGGTGATTGATAAAGCATTAGCGGCTGGTGGAAAAAACTGGATTGGTAGCAACTGCACAGTCAGTTTAATGATGATGGCCATGGGTGGTTTGGTGAAAGCCGATATGGTTGAGTGGATCAGCGCCATGACTTATCAAGCTGCTTCTGGTGCTGGCGCTCAAAATATGCGCGAGCTACTGTTGCAGATGGGTGCATTACGCGATAGCGTAGCAACCGAGTTGGCTGATCCTTCATCTTGGATTCTGGATATCGATCGCAAAATTACTGAAACTTTGCGTTCACCTGATTTTCCGAAGAAAAACTTCCGCAATACACCTTTAGCGGGTAGCTTGATTCCATGGATTGATGTCCCCGTTGAGAATGGCCAAACTAAAGAAGAGTGGAAGGGCGGCGCTGAGTTTAATAAGATCTTAGGTAAACCTGCTTTTAGAACGCCTGGAAGCATCCCAATCGATGGATTGTGCGTGCGTGTTGGTGCAATGCGTTGCCACTCTCAAGGCCTAACTGTTAAGCTCAAAAAAGATATCCCATTAAAAGAGATTGAAGCAATCTTGGCTAACGATAACCAATGGGTCAAGGTAATTCCAAATGATCGCGAGACTACTGAGCGTGAATTATCCCCAGCCGCAATTAGTGGTACTTTGACAGTCCCTATTGGACGTTTGCATAAGATGGCGATGGGGCCTGAATATCTTGGTGCTTTCACTGTTGGTGACCAACTCTTATGGGGCGCTGCTGAACCATTACGCCGTATGCTCCGCATCTTGTTAGAGCGCTAATGTCGCAATTTAGCCGGATTCAGTTTGCAAAGGCGCTTTGCTTAATTTGGCTAAGTTGGTCTTGTACTGCTGGAGCCATTTCTCTTGGTTCTCCAAAACTACTTTCTAAGGCTGGTGAGCCGCTCAAGGTAGAGTTCCCAGTTCGAGTTGCTGCAGATGAGCAAGCGGCCCTCCCGAGTCTAATCGTTGGCGTTGCTAACAAGTCTGCCTACGATCGTTTGGGGATATCCCAAAAGATACTTGCGCTAAATCCCCAAGCAATAATTTATCGTCACCAACAAGACCAATTCATGGTTTTGCTACAAACAGTTGAGCCTGTAATATTGACCGATGATCCTTTCTTGGATGTCTTGGTAACTCTCAATTGGTCCGCAGGCAGCATCACTAAAACCTATACATTGCTACTAGGCGACGTTCAGAAAATTCTGGTGAGACCTGGCCAAACACTTTCTGAAATCGCAGCGCAATTAGCGCCACAATTGCAGGATGCCACTTTAGACCAAACAATGATGGCTTTATTCAAAGCTAATCCAGATGCGTTTGCTAGTGGGAGCATTAATCGACTAGAGGCTGGCGCAGAACTGAATAAGCCTAATCAGGCTTTATTACGCTCCATTAGTCCAGCAGAAGCGCAGCAATTTGTTGCTGAATCAAATGCACAGTGGCTGAGTGAGCGTGAGGCTAAAGCTGGTTCGCAAGGCTCTAGTAACTCAAAGGATGCTGGGAATACACCTGCAAAAGACCGACTCAAAATTGGATCGACTGCTGATGGTAGCTCAGAGGAGCGTCGCTATACAGAAGATTTGGTTGCGCAAGAGAGGGCGCTTGAACAAACCCGAGTGCGCGTAGCCGAACTTGAAAAGAATATTGCAGACCTGCAGCGTTTGCTTGACCAAGCTAAGGCTAAGTCATCTGAGTCTTCAAAAAATGATGGATCTTTTGGTTTAGGTGGTTTTGCTCCGGCCATCTTTGCACTGATATTGATGGGTCTTACTGGTTTATCGCTTTGGTTGTTGGCCAAAAATGCGCGCCGCTCTGAGGTGCGAAATTTCTCAGACAATAAGCCTACTCAAGTTAGCGCCCCTAAAGAGCATCAGTCTTCTCATGGTGTCATGCCCGATCGTACTAAGGCATTATTTGCTGGTATTGATTTGGACTTAACATCTGTAAAAAAAGATACTCAGTTTTCATCTGCCGAGATAAATCCGCTTGCTGATGCTCTTCGGGTTAAGTTCAATTTAGCTCGGGCCTACATCACGATTGAGGACTTTTCTTCTGCTAGGAAATCTCTTGAAGAAATTATTCATATTGGTGGATCAGTAGATCCTGCCATCACCTTAGAAGCTCAAGCCTTATTAGTCGAGCTATCCAGCCGCAATAGCTGAGTTTGAGTATGCGTATCGCTTTAGGGCTTCAGTATGATGGCAGTCCCTATTCTGGATGGCAGTCTCAAGTTAACCAGAATACGATTCAAGACGAATTGGAAAAAGCAATTTCTGCATTTGTTGGTGTAGATGCGCTGAAATCTAACCC
>JBJOEU010000118.1:0-4815 GCA_046049115.1 Pseudomonadota bacterium | reverse complement strand
CGTTTACGCCTTTACATCAAGCATGCGCAAGGTGCTGAGACCTTGGCGCAAGACTTGAAGGAACTCCTGAAATAACAGTTACTTAAGGGGGGCTGCTTAAGCAGCTTCAGCTTGCAAGAGACTACGCATTTTTTTGAGTGCAGCAGTTTCAATCTGACGAACACGCTCTGCAGAAATGCCGTATTCGCTGGCAAGATCATGTAATGTTTTTGTGCCATTGCCCTCTGCATCCATAGCCAGCCAACGTGACTGCACAATATTGCGACTACGCTCATCCAAAGCCATGAGTGCTTGATCAAGCTGGGGGCCATGTAATGCATCAGTCGCAGCAGCAGCCATCATTTCAGTAGGCTCTTGACTGTTATCAGCTAACCACTGAATTGGGGCGTAGGCTGATTCATCATTGCTGTCATCGCCCTCTAAGGTAACATCACCACCAGCCAGACGCATTTCCATTTCTTTTACGTCAGAGCCTTTGACATCTAGCGCTTTCGCTAAAGCTTCAACTTCATTTGGTGTCAGGGCGGCCAGAGTAGGCTTGTTACTGCGCAGATTAAAGAACAACTTACGTTGTGCTTTCGTTGTGGCAACTTTCACCAAACGCCAATTCTTGAGAATGTACTCATGAATCTCCGCCTTAATCCAATGGATGGCATAAGAGACTAAGCGTGCACCTTGGTTAGGGTCATAGCGTTTAACGGCTTTCATCAGACCAATGTTGCCTTCTTGAATTAAGTCAGCATGGGGAATGCCATAGCCCAAATATTGACGTGCAACTGACACTACCAAGCGGAGGTGAGAGAGAACCAAAGTTTTCGCAGCATCGACATTTTCAGTGCGACGAAATTCTTGCGCGAGGTGCAGTTCCTCTGCAGCGCTGAGCATTGGTACGCGATTCACATAAGAGATGTAAGAGTCGAGTGTGCCAACCCCCAGGGAGGGTAGCATCGGAAAGGCAAGCGAAGCCGCAGCAGTCTGCGCTGCTGGCAACGTTTGCCTTGCTTGCAATTGCGGTTTGAATGCTTTCTTTTGAACCATTTTCTTTTATATGCTTTTGGTATTAATAGATGTCTATTTTAGCACTCTTGTCAAGAGAGTGCTAATGGTTTTTTACTTCTATAAGTCAATGATTTAATTGAATAATTCAGAAGAATACTGTGCAGCCGTGAAGGGCGCTAAATCATCAATTCCCTCGCCTTTGCCTAAGGCTAGAACCGCTGGTTTGGGACCATCTTTGAGGGTGTGGGCAAGAGCACAGATTACCCCGCCCTTAGCAGTGCCATCCAATTTAGTCACAATTAGGGCAGAGAGCTCTAAAGCGGCATGAAAGGCTCTGACCTGGCTTAAACCGTTTTGACCAGTATTGCCATCAAGAACAAGCAAAGTCTGGTGAGGCGCCCCAGGAAGGGCCTTGCCGATCACTCTTTTGACCTTCTTCAATTCTTCCATCAAATGGTCTTGAGTGGCCAGTCTGCCGGCGGTGTCAATGATCAGAATATCGCTTTTGCGAGAAATCGCTGCATGAATGGCATCGTGAGCCACTGCAGCTGCATCACCACTTTCTTGCATGATGACATCAACCTGATTGCGACCACCCCATTCCAGGAGCTGGTTACGTGCCGCGGCTCGGAAAGTATCGCCGGCTGCCAATAAGACAGATTTGCCTTGAGACTGAAAAAGTTTGCAGAGTTTACCGATCGTGGTGGTCTTGCCGGCCCCATTGACGCCAATTACTAGCCATACCTCTGGTGTGGTCTTTTGCTCATGGACGTACAGGGGATTGGGGTTGGGCTCCAAAGATTTCAGGAGCATCGCCACTTCTTCGATCAGCAGTTGCTTGAGTGCTTCCGGGCTACTGGCCTTTTCCGATTTGGCGGCCTTACGAAGCTTGCTGATGAGTTGCTCGGTCGTGGGAAGACCCACATCACTCAGAATGAGAGATTCTTCTAGGGCATCAAACCAGGCTTCATCAGTCTGATTGAGTTTGAATAGGGATCCGAGGGTTTTACGTAAGCCGAACATAATCGATACAATTTAATCCTTGCATCTTATCAATTAAATTCTTGGGATAGGTGATCTTGCAGATGCGCTCAACTTTATTTAGTTTTTCCCTCTATTTAGCCCTCAGCTGTTCTACTGCTTTTGCAGCTTCAGAGGTGGGTCAAGCAAATACCCACGAGTTTCAACTCTCCAATGGCCTCAAGTTGATTGTGCGTGAAGATCATCGCGCACCTACAGTTGCACATATGGTTTGGTACCGCGCTGGCTCCATAGATGAGGTGAATGGCAAAACTGGGGTAGCTCATGTGTTGGAGCACATGATGTTCAAGGGCACCCATAAAGTAAAGTCAGGCGAGTTCTCCCGCTTAGTAGCTGCAGTGGGCGGTCGAGAGAATGCCTTTACCTCTCGTGACTACACGGCTTACTTTCAGCAAGTCGAAAAATCTAAGTTAGATGAGGTGATGAGATTAGAGGCTGATCGCATGTCCAACCTCAATTTCGATGATGCAGAATTTCTAAAAGAAATCCAGGTGGTAATGGAGGAGCGTCGTCTGCGTACAGAAGACAATCCCAGCAGCTTGCTGAATGAAGCACTCACTGCCACCGCATATATGAGCTCCCCTTATCGTTATCCAGTGGTTGGGTGGATGAATGATTTGGTCAATATGAAAGCCATAGATGCACGCGATTGGTATCGTAGTTGGTACAAGCCAAATAACGCAACTGTTGTGATTGCAGGCGATGTTGATCCTAAGGCGATTCTCCGAGCAGTGGAAAAATATTACGGAGTTGCTTCCGCTAAAGAGTTACCAGAACGTAAGCCCCAGATTGAACCCGTGCAAAAAGGTACTAAGCGAGTTCAGGTAAAAGCACCTGCGGATAGTGCACAGCTAGCGATGGCCTGGAAAGTCCCAAAATTAGAAGTGGGGAGATTGGACGATAACGAGCCCTATGCGCTAGAACTTTTGTCTGCTGTACTTGATGGTTATGACAATGCACGCTTAAATCGGACTTTGGTGAAGCAAGAGCGGGTGGTAAACGATGTCGGTGTCGGTTACGACATGATCTCTAGGGGGCCTGAACTATTCTTCATCAGCAGTAGCCTGGCTAAAGGCAAGACAGTAGAGCAGGCGGAGAAAAGTATTCGTAAGGCTTTGAAAGAAGTTGTTGATAAAGGAATCTTGGAGTCAGAGCTCAAGCGGGTGAAGGTGCGTATTTTGTCAGATCAAATCTATAAGCGCGACTCCATTTTTGGTCAGGCCATGGAAATCGGCAGTACAGAAATGGCTGGATTTTCCTGGAAAGATATTGATGTGATGTTGGAGAAGATGCAAACCATTACTCCCGCGCAAGTTCAAGCCGTTGCAAAAAAATATTTGGTAGATGAGGGGCTCACCATAGCAGTTCTAGACCCACAAGCACGCCAGTCGGGTGAGAGTAAGCAAGGAGGTAATCGTGATGCTAAATAAATTGATCCTACAAGCCGGTACTGTAATCGTATTGATAGTTGGAGTCAGCACATCAGCACACGCCATATTGCCTATAGAAAAGCTGGACTCGTTCAAGGGTGCGCAAGCCTATTTAGTGCAAACCAAAGCACTGCCCATGGTGGATATTGAGATCAGTATTGATGCAGGTGACCGCTATGACCCAGGGGTTAAAAGTGGCTTAGCTACTATGGCTGGGCGGCTAATGAACTATGGCGCCAAATCTGATAAGAGTCTGTTAAGCGAGGCACAGATTGCTGATGAGATTGCAGACCTTGGTGCAAACCTCGGTATTTCTGTTGGCGGTGAGCGCGCCGTCATGCGTATTCGGACTTTGAGTCGCAAAGATTTACGTGATCGTGCCGTTCAATTGGCCTCGGCGATGTTGAGCGCGCCTACTTATGATGCAAAGATTCTGGCGCGTGAGAAGCAGAGGATGACTACTGCATTGCTAGAGTCGGAGACAAAGCCAGAGTCAGTTTTGGATCGGCGCTTTAGAAAATCAGTTTATGGGGACTACCCGCTGGCCAACTCACCCACGGTAAAAAGTATTGCCAATATCAGTGCAGCTGACCTGCAGCAGTTTCATAAACAGTTTTATCGCGGCGATCGAATGATTGTCAGCATTGTTGGTGATGTGAGTAAAGCTGAGGCTACTGAAATTGTTCAGGGTTTATTACAAAGAGTGCCCCAGTCTGGATCTCCTGTAGCTAAGCTACCAGAGTTTGAGCGCTCACCAGTCGAACCTTTGGCTCAACGCGAAGTTGCTATTGCGTTTGATTCGCAGCAAGCACACATCGCCATGGGAATGACTGCGATCACTCGCAACAATCCCGATTTCTTCCCATTGCTCGTGGGTAATTATATTTTGGGCGGCGGCGGCTTTGTATCCCGCCTTATGTCGGAGGTGCGCGAGAAGCGTGGCCTTGCTTATAGTGTGTTTAGTTACTTTGCTCCTGGTAAGGATGCGGGGATATTTCAGGCGGGCGTACAAACGAAGAGCGATCAAGCTACTTTGGCACTAGAGGTAATGAGTTCTACTATTGCGCAATTTATTGCTGATGGCCCAACGCAAGTAGAGCTAGATGCAGCCAAAGCAAATCTGATCAATGGCTACCCTTTAAGAATTGATAACAACCGCAAGTTACTGGATAACGTGTCATCTATTGCTTGGAATAATTTGCCTCTCGATACGATGGAGATTTGGGCCAAGCAAGTGGAAGCGGTCAGTCTTGAGCAAGTTAAGTTGGCGTTCCAAAAACACCTAGCTATGGATCGGATGAAAATCGTGGTTTTAGGGGCGAAAAATAAATAAGCCAGTTAAGTC
>JBJOEU010000117.1:0-4827 GCA_046049115.1 Pseudomonadota bacterium | reverse complement strand
ACTTCCAGGACACAAGCTCCCACTCTAAATAGTCTTCCCATAGAGCATTATTCCAAAACATACCGGCCCATAAATAGCGCCCATAGCCTCGGCGGATAACCCAGCGCCCGATTTCGGGGGAAAGCCAAATATCTTCTTGGCGGTAGTTGGCCACTCGAGAGAAGTCGTTACTTGTAAAGTAAGGCGCCTCACTTTGATACTTTAGGACTGGGAACTGCCCTGCAGGAGCACTGATACCCTCCCACCCTACTGCCGATATATTGAGACCCCAGTAGTAATCATTGTCCGGATAGCCAAGTACCTGATAACGATTGCGATAGAAACCAGACCATCCTGGAACGAGTTGCTCAGGCCACAAGGGTATTGGCTGCAAAAATCGTTGAGGAGGACTCCAATGGGGATCTTGCAGAATATAACCCCAAGGTTCTTGGATTTCATCCGGGAGTCGCCCTGCCTTTAGTCCACTGCGCTCGAT
This sequence comes from Pseudomonadota bacterium, assembly GCA_046049115.1. Taxonomy (GTDB): domain Bacteria; phylum Pseudomonadota; class Gammaproteobacteria; order Burkholderiales; family Burkholderiaceae; genus Polynucleobacter. The sequence goes on along the minus strand of JBJOEU010000117.1, from coordinate 4,352 downwards.
CCGAATCTGAGGCCCAACAGAAACTACCTTTTCCGTAACAATATCCACCAACTCTTGATTAAAGACGTTACGAACGTTATAGACCCACTGCTGACCGACTTGTGGCGCCCTCACCTTAGGGGGATTAATAGGCTGCGGTAAAGGTGTTGAAACTGGATAGGGCTGCGAGGCAATACAAGCCACCAGCAATGCTGGCGACAACAGTAAGAAAAATCTCCGTATGGTATTTATTTGTAAGAGCTGAGTTGCCACTGGTAGCTACCCTCCAAAATCACCGCACTAACCTGACCCTGAATTCGATAAGAACCTGATACCTCACGAGCGACCCAGCGGCCGATCTGCGGGACAAACCAAACTGTTTCTTTGCGGATGCAATCTACCTTATTGGGATCTTCGCTCTCATAATTAATCAGAGTCTGAAAACGCAGTGCCACGAACTCTCCAGCTGGAACAGTAATTTTTTCCCAACCCTGAACAGTCATATATTCCTGCCAATTCATTCTCGATTCTGAGTAGCCCGCAACACTGTACTTGGTGTTAAATTGCTTCGCCCAAGTAGTGGATAGCTGTTCGGGCCAAAGCGGTAAAGATGGACTGAAGTTAAGCAAACGTGACCACTGTGTATCGGTAGAAACCATTCCCCATGAAGTTTGGATTTCGCTAGGTAGGCGTGCACCATCGGCTGTGGATCGATCAATCATAATCGTTGATCCAATATTGGCGACACGCTCAGTAATCACATCTAGCGTTTTACCGTCAAAAATATTTTTCTTAATATAGGTCCACTCCTGACCCACTTGCGGAGGACGAACCATAGGTAGTGGTTTTGGCTGAGCAACTGGAATGCCATGCTCATAGGAAAGACTACCGCAAGCTATGGGGGCCAGAGCAGCAGATGCGATGAAAGTACGGCGAGATAAATTCATATTCCTACCCAAGGTGATTGAATGAGTGAAGTGAACAAAATAAATAACAAATAAAGTTTATACGTGCCTCAGGGCTTTAGCTATTTTATTGCGTCCCAGCGAGGTTTTTGGAATACCAGGCATATCAAACCACTGATGCGTTTCTTCCTCAAAGCCTACGCCATGCATAAAGTTATAGATCGCTTTTTTGAGGCCAAGACCAAGATGGTCATGATCTACACCTGTAGGGTCGATAAAGGCAACATCATTCTTAGCGAAGCTGATTGGAGGCAATGGCACGAGTTCGACACCATAAGCTGCCGGATCAAGACCTACCGGGGAGTGTACCGTGCAAGTAAATCGATGGAAAAAACCACTCTGAATACAGCCATTCTCAAAGAGTTGACGAACATACTCAAGAGAGTCGACCGTTTCTTGAACGGTTTGTGTTGGGAAACCATACATCAGATAAGCATGCACCAAGATGCCTGCATCTGAAAAACCTTTAGTTACTCGCGCAACCTGCTCTACAGAAACACCTTTTTTCATCAGATCAAGGAGTCTGTCAGAGGCCACTTCTAAGCCGCCAGACATCGCAATACAACCGCTTTGGGCCAACAACTCAGAGAGCTCTGGAGTAAAGGTCTTTTCAAAACGAATATTGCCCCACCAAGAAATCACGACCTTGCGCGCAATGAGTTCTTCAGCAAGGGCTTTCAAGATCTTCGGTGGCGCTGCCTCATCTACAAAATGAAATCCTGTCTGACCAGTCTCTGCAACAATCGCTTCGATTCGATCGACCAATAAACTTGCTGAAGCAGTTTCATAACGAGAAATGTAATCTAGACTGACATCACAAAAGCTACATTTTTTCCAATAGCAGCCATGCGCAACCGTAAGCTTATTCCAACGCCCATCACTCCAAAGGCGATGCATGGGATTGAGCATATCTAACAACGATAAGTAGGAATTGAGTGGCAGACCATCCCATGTGGCGGTACCCACCTCTTCAAAAGGCACGTCAGGCTCTTGCCAATTGATATAACGCACTTCATTACCAGCAGTTCGGATAAAGGTGCGAACCAATCTTTCCGCAGAACGCTTGCCATTTAAATGCTCTAGGAGCGCAAGTAAGGGTCGCTCGCCAGAATCTAAAGTGATGTAGTCGACAAAATCAAATAGGCGTGGGTCAGTAAGCTCGCGCAATTCAGTATTAACGTAGCCGCCACCAAGACCAATTTTGATACTGGGGTAATGCTGTTTGATCGTTTGAGCAATTCGCAATGCAGCGTACATTGCCCCAGGAAATGGTACTGATAACAACACCAAAGTGGGCTGATGCTTGTCTATAGAGGACTTTGTGAGCTCCCGTAAATGCAAATCCATTAATGTAGGGTCAGCTGCTAAGGCATCCGCTAAGGGAGTAAAGGTAGGCTGGCTACCTGCCAAGGCTTCCGCATAACGAACAAACTCAAAGCGTTCATCCACCGCATCGCGCAGAACATCAGATAAATCATTGAGATAAAGGGTAGCCAAATGACGCGCTCGATCTTGGGAGCCTAGTGCGCCAAATGCCCATGCTAATGAATCCCCGCCCTCTTCCTCTTCATAAGAATCTAAGGATGCAAAGCGTGGGCCTTCAGGTAACAAAGTACGACTATTGATGCGATGCGCCAGCGTGCTATCGCGTCCTTGTAAAAATGCAATAGCTAATCCAATAGTACTTTGATAATCAGCAAAATAATCGAGGAAGAAGTTCACGCTAGCACTGCGATTTGCTTCAGACAACTTCAATGCCTGATCTTTAATCTCCGACAAACCATGCGGAGTGAAGAAACCGAGAACTAAAGCCAAAGCCAAATCTTCTTGAACAGCCTCAAAACCACGTGAACGCAAAAAGCCAGTGAGATAAGCCGTCGATGGATACGGTGTATTGAGCTGCGTCATCGGCGGAATAAGACTCAGAATCTTCATACCGTTTGTACCTGTTTCTCGCTGCGCAATTCCAACAACTCTAATTCTTCTGAAGTAAAGCCAGCTTGCTCACGTGCTTCGAAATTAAATGGCCCCCTCAAGGTAGGTGCACGGTATTTTTCAGCTAATTCTCGATAAGTCACAATCGGAGATAAGTTCTCATGAGTACACAGGAAGTTAAACCAACGATTGCCAACTAGTACATGGCCGATTTCATCGCGAAGAATGATCTCCAAAATTTCTTCCGCACGATCATCTTTAATTTGCTTAAATCGATCCCGAATCTCTGGAACTGCATCCAGTCCTCTTGCTTCCATGGTTCTTGGAACTAGCGCCATTCGAGCAATGACTGAATCCGAAGTTCTCTCCACCATCTCCCAAAGACTATTGTGGGCTGGGAAATCGCCATAGCTAAATCCAAAGGACTGTAAATGCGCATTGATCAAGCTGAAATGGTATGACTCTTCCTTGGCTACCTTGAGCCAGTCCTCGTAATAGGCCTGAGGCATATTCGGGAAACGCCAAATTGCATCTAAAGCCAGATTCATGGCATTAAATTCGATGTGTGCCAGGGAGTGCCAAAGAATAGCTCTGCCTTCGACTGTATCCATTTTTCGCTTGGGAACAAACTTCGGCGCAACTAGTTCTGGTTTAGTGGGTCGGCCAGGAAGTTCGATATCCTGACTATCGAAGTTAGCAGAAAGACTTAAAGCAATGCGCCCCGCTTGATGCTCATCAAACAAGTTGAATAACTGGCTAACCTTAGAATGAACATCGGTATTTGCCAGTATCGCTAGGGCAGTTTCGCGTAACTCAAGCATGGAATACCGATGGCAAATAGTGGCTAAGGGCAAGGAAATAGCAGACTTGAGCCACCTATTTCCACCGAATGGTGATATTACGAAAAGTACCTACAAGACCAGTTATTAGATCGATTGATTTCATTTGCGTCACTCTTGTAGTGCTAGTTTGATAATTTGGCAAAAGACAGTGGATTTAGGCCTTATGTATCAACATTGTACGCAGGTATTGATGCATGCCGCACAAAGAAAATTTACCCAAAATCAAGCGCTTTCCTTGGAGATGCTATAAAGGTCAGCGATTTGAAAAAGGCGTGGAATTTGAAATGACCTACCCAGCTTCAATTGCCAAGATATCTTCTCAAGAAATACGAGAGGCTATCTACTAACAATACCAAACCAATCATAGTCATTAAAATCGTACTGGTATCTTGCATCTGAAAGAGGCCCATATGAAAAGCCAGCATCTGTCCTAGGCCACCACCGCCCACTACCCCAAGTACAGCTGCAGCCCGAATATTATTTTCCCAACGGTATAAGGTATAAGAAATTAGTTGCGGAAGAATGCTCGGCAAGGTTGCATATAGAAATATTTTTAACTCACCTGCCCCCATGAAACGTAAAGTATCGCCAGGCTGAGTTGGTGCATTCTCGATTGCTTCAGAAAATAATC
>JBJOEU010000116.1:0-4876 GCA_046049115.1 Pseudomonadota bacterium | reverse complement strand
AATAAGACATCACCTTTTTTCCAACCCCAAAACTTCTGCAATACCTGTGCATTGCTGCCCAAGTTTTTATGAGTCAACATCGCGCCCTTGCTGCGACCAGTTGTGCCAGAGGTATACAAGATGGCAGCTAAATCATCATCCTTCATCGCAACAGTTTTGAACTTATCGCTTTGACTAGCGGCACGATCTAATAAGGTGCCCTTGCGATCCTCGTCCAGAGTAAAGACATGTTTAGTACCAGCCTTAAAAGCAACCTTAGATACCCATGAGAAATTTTTGCCACTACAAACAACGACCGCAGGCTCAGCATTCTCTAGAAAGTACTGAATCTCCGCCGCTTGATAGGCGGTGTTTAGGGGCAGATAAACATATCCTGCTTTTACAGTAGCCAGGTAAAGAAAGAGGGCCTCAGGTGACTTTTCAACCTGAACAGCAATACGAGATCCTGCTGGTAATTTGAGGCTCTTCAGCAGGTTAGCCATCTTGGAAGTAGCACGCTCCAAATCACTCCAGGAGTAGTACAAACCATCATGCGTTTCCAATGCACAAGCCTGCTTATCTTTTGGAAAACCTGTTTCCAATAAAGAATATAAATTCATTCGAGCCTCAAAAAACCAAACAATAAAAACAATTCAAACAATAACTAATTAATCTAAGGTAGCACCAGATTTCTTAACCACACCAGACCAACGCGCTACGTCGGCACGAACCTGCTTACCAAAAGCTTCGCCATACAAATTAGGCGTATCGGAACCGCTCTTTTCCCAAATTGCTTTGAGCTTTGGTGTGTTTAAGGCTTTCTGGACCTCAACAATCATTTTGTCTACGATTGGCTTTGGAGTACCAGCCGGGGCAAACAAGGAATACCAAGTAGACACTTCATAGTCTGGCAAACCAGCCTCTTTAAAAGTAGGTACATTCGGAATCGCAGGGGAACGCTTGTTTGACGCCAAAGCAATTGCCACCAACTTTCCAGCATTGATCTGGGGAGCAGAAGTAGCAAGACCATCAAATTCTAGATCAACTTGGCCAGCTAACAAGTCATTCATAGCAGGGCCTGCACCACGATATGGAATGTGGGTAATAAAGGTACCTGTTTGAATCTTAAATAACTCACCAGCTAAGTGATGAACTGTGCCACTACCAGCGCTAGCAAAGTTATATTGACCAGGATTCTTCTTCATGAGATCAATAAACTCTTTAGCATTGCGTGCACTCACGCGCTGTGGATTCACTACCAATACTTGAGGAACGTTTGCCAACATAGCAACTGGAATAAAGCTCTTCTCGATATCGTAATCTAAATTCTTATACATCGAAGGTGCAATAGTGTGATGGGTAGCACCAATAAACCAGGTATAACCATCTGGAGCAGCCTTAGCAGCAACTGAGGCACCAACCGTACCACCTGCACCACCACGGTTGTCAATAATAATTTGCTTGCCCAATTGCTCTGTTAACTGAGCAGCCAAGGGTCTTGCAAAAGCATCGGTTCCGCCACCAGCTGGGAATGGATTTAAGAATGTGATCTGCTTAACTGGCCACTCTTGTGCAAAAACTGCAAGTGGGGCTGCGCAGACTAAAAAAGCTGCTTTTTTTAGTCTGCTCAAAGAAAATGCTGACTTGTTTTTTTGATTAAACATTTTGTCTCCTTTTGGATCAATCTAATAATTGACTTCATTTTTATAAATACAGGGCTTATTCTAAGGGCACTTCAGGCTTGTTGCAGAAGTCCATACAAGGGAAAACACTAGGGAGCCATTAGGCGAGCTACAGCCCTGGAATACACGATTTCACCATGGGCAAAGCGCTCATGGTTGTCCTCCACGCTTCCCAGGTCATAAAGGTAGTTGACCATCAAACCAGCAGATTGACGCAGCCCTTTGCGAGATAAATCGCCTGCCCAGTTCACCAGATGCAATTTGGCGCCATTACCCAAATGAAACTTCGCCACGGGGTTGCCATCGCGCCCGGTAGAGGCCAATCCTAAATACATACTCGCCAAGCTCAATAAAGCCGTTTTTTCTTTCTCAGGGGCCAGATCGGGATGCCATCCACCCGCCAATCGCTCGGCCCAAGATTTACTCTCAAGCTCCAGAACCGCCAAAGCAGCATCTCGCGCAACCTTGAGGTTTGGCTTCAATCTATCAGCCGGGACCCCATCACCTAAATTCGCGCCTGAGGCAACCCAATCCATGAACCCAGGAATGGGTGACAAAGTTACAAAGGTTTTGATTCCAGGGAACTCCGCATGTAATTGCTCAGCTACCCGCTTAATCAAAAAGTTACCCATTGATACGCCACGCAAACCAGGCTCGCAGTTACTGATGGAGTAAAAAACGGCAACTTTGTATTGGGAAACCTGATCAACGGTTTCTGCTTTTTTATCAACTAATGGTGCAATCACTGTTGGTATTTCAGGTAGGAGCGCTACCTCCACAAAGATTAAAGGCTCACTTGGAAGTTGTGGATGAAAGAAGGCAAAGCAACGACGATCAGGCTGCAGGCGGCGACGCAGGTCATCCCAACCATCAATAGCATGAACTGCCTCATGTTGAATTAGCTTCTCAAGCACCTCTGCCGGGGACTTCCAGTCAACCTGGTGCATCTTCAGAAATCCCGGATTGAACCAAGAAGACAGCAAGTGGCGCATATCGAAATCCACGGCAGCTAGTTCAGGTTTTTTATCTAATAGCTGTAATAAATCACGGCGCATTTGCACTACAGCCGCAGTACCCTGGCTGGCACGATTTAAGCGGCGGAAGAACTCTTGACGAGGAGACTCAGAAACTTTTTGCAACTGAATGTAATTGCGTGCACTAGAGTCGGCTACAAAATTTTGCGCTGCTTTTAGTACTGCATCAGCTTGAGGATTGAGCTTCTCAAACAAAAAAGTAAAAAATGATACGTGTTGATCTTTCAACAACTTACGGTAGTTGTTAACAACGTCATCGGCCATGCTGAGCGCATTGGATTCACCACGTTCCGATATCAGGCGCTTGATGGCGTTATTTGCCTTCGACAAATTTCGAGCTTTAGTGAGCTTCTCCAGCATGGATTTCTTTCGATTGAGGTGGAAGTGGTCTGAAATTAGGCGAAATCAGCAAAAAATCAGTGTTTTCATGGGCAATGAAGATCATTTAGAGAACTTAACTACAAAAGACCCAGAAAATCGGATTTTTAACTACTGATAAGCACCTGTTTTCGTATTTACTCTCACTATAAGGTAAATTCCGAAAATGATCATGGGCAAAGAGAGCCACTGACCCATTGAAAGACCCAAACCCAGGAGCCCCAAGAAGGCATCTGGTTCGCGGGCAAATTCCGCCAAGAAACGACAAACACCATAACCCAACAAAAATAGGCCTGAAATCTGCCCCACCCTTCGAGGCTTGCTGGAATAAATCCAAAGAATGATGCCCAGACAAATGCCTTCACCAAGGAACTGGTAAATTTGGGAAGGGTGACGCGGAATAGTGTCAACCATTGGGAAAATCATCGCCCAAGGTAAGTCTGTCGGCCTTCCCCACAGTTCTCCATTAATGAAATTACCCAAGCGACCAAAAGCTAGGCCAAATGGAACCAGTGGCGCAACTAAATCACTGACAACAAAGAATGAAACTTTGCGACGATAGGCAAACCAAAATAAAGCAAGCAAAACACCGAGGAGCCCGCCATGAAAAGACATGCCGCCTTCCCAAATCTTAAAAATACTCAGAGGGTTTTCGAAGTAGTAGCCTGGCATATAGAACAAGGTGTAACCCAAACGTCCACCAAGCACTACGCCTAATACACCAACAAACAAAAGATCCTCAAGGTCTTTGTATGACCACCCTAAAGATTGGTAGCGTGGAGCGCGTATGCGCAAACGACCCAACAATAAAAATTGAGCAAACGCTAAGAGATACATCAAGCCATACCAGTGGATGGCAAATGAACCAATGCGGATTACGGCAGGATCAAATTCGGGATGAATCAACATCACGCTTTAGATTGATCGAAGTTATGCAACTCGTGACCCAAGTCACGATAGGCTTTATAACGCTCACGACCAGCAAGGCGTTCCGCTTCATTCACAGTCACCACCTCAACGATGCGAGGGAAGCGGGCAAGCAAACCTGGAACATCAGAAGGCATGCGCATTCCCAAATGAATCAGTACATCCGCATGCGGAAGATGGGACAGCGCTGGTGACAAAAAATCATCTGTCAGCAAAATAGGTGTATCGATTGCCACCTCATCTTCAATCAAGCAATGCGGCAAAAAATCGGGTGCACTAAATGCCCACAGTAGTTCATCCAACTTTTTGAGATCTGCTTTCTCACCCACCATCACGATATTGCGAACAGGCTCGCCAACAGGCGTAGCACTCCAGATCTTGCGTGTTAAGCGACAAGCATATTCCAGCTTATCGCTCACATTGCTATGAAAATCAATACGGGCCATGAATGACTCTCTACGCTTACTTTTGATCTAACAAGTAATTCACAAGCAAAGGAACTGGGCGCCCAGTTGAGCCTTTGGCAGCGCCACTCTTCCATGCGGTGCCCGCGATATCTAAGTGAGCCCATTTATATTTTTCGGTGAAGCGCGACAAGAAACAAGCTGCAGTCACGCTACCTGCTGGACGTCCACCAATATTGGCTACATCTGCAAAGTTCGACTTTAACTGCTCGTGATAGGCTGCATCCAAAGGCAAACGCCATACAGTATCCAGAGAGGCATGACCTGCCTTCGTAAGTGAATTGACTAAACCCTCGTCATCAGAGAACACGCCGCTATGTACATGACCCAATGCAATGATGCAAGCGCCAGTCAAGGTGGCCACATCAATCACCGCTTTAGGCTTGAAGCGCTCAACGTAAGTTAAAGCATC
>JBJOEU010000115.1:0-4888 GCA_046049115.1 Pseudomonadota bacterium | reverse complement strand
ATGGGTGGGGTCAGTAAAGCATGCTGAGAATGGATATACGGGTGTTTGAGCGAGGAAAAGCCCGCCAGGAGTAAGTACTCGGTAAACCTCATTCATCAACTCTATGAAGGAATAGCGAATTTGCGGCAAATATACAACTCGGGGTATGTGCTCTATAAAGTCAAATGCAGTAATGTAGTTCATTGAAGCGTCCCCATGAGGGATTCCCTCCTGCGCAAGGTCAGCTCTGGCAATGTTGGAATTAGCGCTATCTCGGATATCAATTCCATAAAGAACATCTGCTTTGAATGGATTTCTAGGCATACCTCCACATCCCAAATCTAGGGTGCTGGAATTTGCATTTTCAGAAACCTTAGCGCGAAATCTTGAGTAAAAAGGCTCTAGGTCGGTAACCTCCTCCATATCCACAATATGGCTAAGAGACCGAAACATCATTTTCAGGGTTTTAAAATACTTTACGAGCCTCATATAGCCTCAAACAGTGATTAAGAAAAGATGCTCTTGTCAGCAAATAGAAGTGCTAGTGAGCATTGTAAACTTACAAAATTATCGCCATCAAAGCTCCGTTTCTCATGACCCGAATACTTATTGTTTATCAATCTAAGCCAGCTATCGTTCCAGGGCTAAAAAAAGGCTTTGAAAACGCTGGGGTAGAAACAATTACCTTTCTAGCAAATGAGCATCATCATTGGGTTGATAAATACGTATTTCACGCCATCAATAAATGGGCGCATAACCTCAGAATTCTTAAAAAGGGTAAATTTCTTTTTTCTAAGCACCCTTTAACCCATTGGAATTACCTCAATACAGAGCTCGTCAAGTTCTACAAAAAAAATAATCCTGATTTTGTATTTTTTATCCACGGCATTCACTATTCAGATTCAACTCTGGCGAAAATTGATGTCCCTAAGATTGGCTGGCTTGTTGATCCAGTTCAGGATCCGAAAAGACTAACTCTATTTTCTGAGAATCTTGACTGGTACTTCTCTTATAGCAAGATCGCAATTTCTGCTCTTAACAAGCTAGGATTAGTAAAGACGGGTTATTTGCCGCATGCAGTTGATCACAATGAATTCCGCCATCTTCCGGAAGTCAAAAAATCTATCGACATCTCCTTTGTTGGAAAGCATAGCGCTCACCGAGAAAAGTTTATATCGGCCGCCTTGGAGGTCACAAATAAAGTGAGTCTCTATGGCTCAAGGTGGGTGGCACCCGCCTTATCTAAACCCTCTTTAATGAAGTCAATTAAGGGTATTGAGTGTTATGGAGAGAAGTTAAATAAACTCTATAACTCATCTAAAGTTGTTTTAAGCATCATTGCAAAACCAGAAAATGCGCTGGAGACTCAAAGCGGAATAAACATGAGGCCTTATGAAATTTTAGCCTCAGGATCGATTCTTTTTTCCGATAATTATGATGAGCTTCATCCAGAGCTCATCCATAATCAGAACTTAATTCTTTTTGACAACGTCGATGAATTTAAGCAATCCCTCTCTGAGCTACTAAATGACAGTCAAAAAATAGAGGGGGTTGCGGCCGCAGGGAGAAAGTTTATTGAGGGCCGCTTCTCTTATGATGAAATGGCAAGCATCATCCTGGACAAATTTAGAGAAATTAAAGTAAGCGCGTCTAATTCCCCGCCACAATCGACATCACTGCCATCCGCACCGCAATACCAAAAGTAACCTGATTTAGGATCACCGATTGAGGACCATCGGCCACTACTGAATCTATCTCTACACCGCGGTTCATGGGGCCTGGATGCATCACGATGGCATCGGGCTTCGCCAGCGCTAGGCGTGCAGGTGTTAAGCCATACTGTTTGAAGAATGCATCACCCTCAGGCACTTGGCCGGCCTCCATGCGCTCTTTCTGTATACGCAGAGTCATCACAACATCAACGCCTTTCAGGCCTTCTTCCATGCTATGAAACACCTTTACACCAAGCATATCTAAGTCACTTGGTAAGAGACTCTCAGGACCAATCGCACGAATGTCAGTACAACCTAAGGTCCTTAGAGCGCAGATATTGGATTTTGCAACACGACTGTGCACAATGTCCCCAACGATGGCGACCTTGAGACCGCTAAAGTCTTTCTTAAAGTGGCGCATCGTGTACATGTCGAGCAAGCCTTGAGTGGGATGCTGGTGACTACCATCGCCAGCGTTCACCACATGCACATGTGCAGGAACATGTTGGGCAATCTCAATAGGTGCCCTAGAGACGCTATGGCGCACCACAAAAATATCTGCCTGCATAGCGACCAAATTATCAATCGTATCCAGTAGGCTCTCACCCTTAGCCGTAGAAGAAGTTGAGATATCGAGATTAATCACATCTGCTGATAATCGTTTTGCAGCAATCTCAAAAGTGGTGCGAGTACGAGTGGAGTTTTCAAAAAAGAGATTGAAGACACTCTTGCCACGTAGGAGTGGCACTTTTTTTACTTCTCTTGCTGGGTCAGTCACACTCACAAATTGCTGAGCCGTATCAAGAATATGTAAGATCTGCTCTCTCGGTAAACCTTCCAGAGTCAATAAATGGGTTAACTCACCGGCGCTATTAAATTGATTAACAGGGCTAACGATCGGCTTAGTCAATTCACTCATTCTGCACGCTCCTCTAATTGGAAGCTGAACTTGCCAGCACCATCTTTTTCTAAAACTAAAATTTGATTGTCGGGAACACTGGCTTGCTCTCCTACAAAGTCTGCGGCTATAGGTAACTCACGATTCCGTCTATCAGCCAACACCATGAGTTTTACATCTGCTGGTCTGCCAAAATCAAATAACTCATTGAGAGCAGCACGAACCGTACGACCAGTAAGTAAAACATCATCAACCAAAATCACATTCGCCCCATTGACTTCAAAAGGAAGATGGGTAGTCATTGTGCTGGCTGTACGCAGTGCTGTCATACCCTTCTCTGCATAGTCATCTCGATGAAACGCCACATTGATCACGCCAAAGTGCGGCAACTCTAAGTCTGTGGCTAGGCGCTCTGCAATCCAAGCGCCGCCCATCGCCAAACCGGCTAATTCAAATAGATCGCCTGCGTTTTTTTTATGGCGCAATAGTTCTAATAATTTCAAATAGGACTGCTCTGCATTCATCTCAACTAATCCAATTCTTCTCAAGAAAGTACTGCTCCAAAATTAGGGCGGCGGACTGCGCATCCAAATTGTCCCGCATATCGGGATCAGACTCTAGAACTGCGGAGGTGTAACGCTCATCTACCCAATCTACTGGCAAACCAAAGCGTCCATGTAATTGATTCCCAAAGCGGCGGGCCTTGGCACTCATTTCATGCTCAGCGCCATCGGGATGACATGGCATTCCCACTACCAGGCGATTTGGCTGCCACTCCTTTAAAAGTCCTTCAATTGCCTTAAAACAAGCGTCACTAGAAGCCTCAGCAATTGTTTTTAGGGGTTGGCCAAACTGAGTCAAGGTATTTCCTACGGCCACACCAATTCGCCGCGTACCAAAATCAAATGCCATCACCGTTAACTCGGGGGTACCCATCTGATTAAGCATGCCCCGCTTCGCCTGATAAGCAGGAGGGATCAAAACCCAGGTGGCTCATAGTTCGTTCATAGCGCTGGCTAGAGGGGGTATTAAAAACAATCTCAATCATTTGCTGCTGGGACAAGGGCACACTTATCCAGCCATTGAGGGTAATCTCTTCCTCAAGTTGCCCAGCACTCCAACCTGCATAACCCAAGGTCATTAAGAATTTACTGGGTCCAGAACCTGTTGCAACAGCCTCAAGTACATCCTTAGATGTTGTCATGGTTAAGCCACCTGGAACGGCCAAGGAAGAACTGTAAGCTAGCTCTGCAGAGGGCTCATGCAAGACAAATCCACGTTCAATTTGCACTGGCCCACCAAAATAGACTGGTTGATCTGATACTGGCTCAGCCTCCAGCTTGACCTCAATTTTTTCAAATAAGGCGCCCATATCGAGTTCGGTCGGGCGATTGATCACCAAGCCCATGGCACCCCTCTCGGTATGCTCAAAAAGATAGATGACAGAACCCTCAAAATTGGGGTCTGACATACCTGGCATGGCAATCAAGAATTGATTAGCCAAATGGCTTGCTGAGTAAGAAATTGGTAAATCTAGCGTCGCGGCTGGATGCGAAACCTGAGTGGCTTGTGTGGAGGCTTTTTTGGCCGTGCTCATATAAGGATGATTTTACAGAAATTCCTCTGAATTCAAGCACTTTTCATCAATAAGCCCTAAGATGTTGGCTATGAAAAAAGCTCTCGTTTGGCTCCGTCGCGACCTTCGCCTCTATGACAATGCCGCCCTCCATCATGCCCTTAAGAATAATGAGCAGGTATGGGTGGCCTTTATTTTCGATACCGACATCCTAGAACCACTTCGCAGTGAGGATTTGGACGAAGCAGGATTAAGGCATGACCGACGCGTAGATTTTATTTGGCAAGGGCTCAAACAAATTGATGAGGCCTTAAAAAAACAAGGTGGCGGGCTTGTTGTGCAGCATGGAAAATCTACAGAATGCATTCCAAAGATTGCTGAGACATTGGGTGTCAATACCGTTTATACCAATCATGACTATGAGCCATCGGCCATTGCACGCGATGCTTCTGTTGCGAGATCACTAGAAAAATTGGGTATTGAATTAGAGACCTTCAAAGATCAAGTGATCTTTGAAAGGAAAGAGATTCTTACCAACTCCAATACCGTCTTCTCCATCTTCACGCCCTATAAAAATAATTGGCTTAAGACGCTTCAAGAAAAAGATATTGCCGCTTACGACTGCGATCCTAAAAAAGGGCAGTTCGCCGCTATCCCCAAGTCATTAGAGGCAAACCTACCATCCCTAGAATCCATGGGCTTTAGCCCAACCGGCATTGAAAC
>JBJOEU010000114.1:0-4898 GCA_046049115.1 Pseudomonadota bacterium | reverse complement strand
ATGGGTGCTTGCGGAGATTCTCCAGTTTTGCTGGTGAATAACAAGCGCATGTGTAGCCATATGAGTAATGAAAAGATTGATGCCTTATTAAGTGAACTCCGTGCAGAAGGGAAAGCAGCATGACCAGCTTGCACGATAGACACATTAAGCCTTTGATCCTGGCAGGATTAAATGGCGAGAACTGGCGTTTAAAAGATTACGAAAGCCGTGGCGGATATCAACAGCTGTGTCGCATCATCAATGACAAGGTTGCACCAGATGCCATCATTGCTGAATTAAAAGCATCATCATTGCGTGGTCGTGGAGGCGCAGGCTTTCCAACTGGGTTGAAGTGGAGCTTTATGCCCCGTCAGTTCCCTGGCCAAAAATATTTAGTTTGTAATAGCGACGAAGGTGAGCCGGGTACATTTAAAGACCGCGACATCATGCGTTACAACCCACATGCTCTTATTGAGGGCATGATTATTGCTGCCTACACCATGGGCATCTCTGTGGGCTACAACTATATCCACGGTGAAATTTGGGAAGTCTATTCTCGCTTTGAAGAAGCGCTTGAAGAAGCCCGTGCTGCCGGATATCTCGGTGACAAAATCATGGGAAGTGATGTCAACTTCCAGTTACATGCTTCTCCAGGTTGGGGTGCTTATATCTGCGGTGAAGAAACTGCACTCTTAGAATCACTTGAGGGCAAGAAGGGTCAGCCACGCTTTAAGCCACCTTTCCCTGCCAGTTTTGGTTTGTATGGCAAGCCAACGACGATTAATAACACCGAAACATTTGCTGCTGTGCCATTCATTATGGCAATTGGTGGTCCAGCGTATTTAGAGTTGGGCAAGCCCAATAACGGCGGCACGAAGATTTTCTCTATCTCTGGCGATGTGACTTATCCGGGTAATTATGAAATTCCATTGGGCACACCATTTGCTGAGTTATTAAAGCTTGCTGGTGGCATGCGTGATGGCATTCCATTGAAGGCTGTGATTCCTGGTGGATCGTCTGCCCCAGTCATTCCGGGTGCAGAGATGATGACGCTCACCATGGATTACGACAGCATTGCCAAAGCGGGTTCCATGTTGGGATCTGGCGCAGTGATCGTCATGAATGAAACGCGCTGCATGGTTCGTGCCTTAGAGCGCCTGTCCTACTTCTACCATGAAGAATCTTGTGGTCAGTGCACCCCATGTCGTGAAGGCACTGGTTGGTTGTGGCGCATCGTGAGTCGCATTGAGCGCGGCGAAGGTCGTCCAGAGGATTTGGATTTATTAAATGATGTAGCAGCCAATATTCAAGGTCGTACGATTTGTGCCTTGGGTGATGCAGCTGCTATGCCGGTTCGTGGCATGTTGAAGCATTACATGGATGAATTTGTGTATCACGTAGAACATAAGCGCTGCTTAGATTCTGTTAAACCTTTATAAGACATTGAGCACGGGACATCTTAAAGTGAGCATGGTTGAAATCGAATTAGATGGTAAGTTGGTAGAGGTTCCGCAAGGTTCGATGGTGATGCACGCCGCGAATAAGCTTGATACATACATTCCGCACTTCTGCTATCACAAGAAATTATCTATTGCTGCTAACTGCCGTATGTGCCTGGTAGAAGTAGAGAAAGCACCGAAACCTTTACCGGCTTGCGCAACACCTGTGACGCAAGGCATGAAGGTGTTTACGCATTCCGCCAAAGCAGTTGAAGCACAGCGCTCAGTGATGGAGTTTCTCCTTATCAACCATCCCTTGGATTGCCCAATTTGTGATCAAGGTGGTGAGTGCCAGTTACAAGATTTAGCAGTGGGTTACGGTAAGTCGAATTCACGCTACGAAGAAGAGAAGCGTGTTGTATTTCATAAGAATGTAGGACCACTCATCTCCATGCAGGAGATGACCCGTTGTATTCACTGCACTCGCTGTGTACGCTTTGGTCAAGAAGTGGCTGGTGTCATGGAATTGGGTATGGTCAACCGTGGTGAGCATTCTGAGATCACTACTTTTGCCGGTCAAACCATTGACTCCGAGTTATCTGGAAACATGATTGATATTTGCCCAGTTGGCGCTTTAACAAGCAAGCCATTCCGTTACGCAGCGCGTACTTGGGAATTAGGTCGTAAGCGTTCAGTAAGTCCGCATGACAGCCTTGGCGCTAACACGACCGTTCAAACAAAATCGAACAAAGTCATGCGTGTCGTAGCATTGGAGAATGATGCAATTAACGAATGCTGGATTAGTGACCGTGATCGCTTTGCTTATGAAGGCTTGAACAGCGCAGATCGTATAACAACACCGATGGTGAAGCAGGGTGGTCAGTGGCTTGAGACCGATTGGCAATCCGCAATGGATTACGTTGCTCATTCGCTCAAAACTATTTCTACTGAAAGTGGTCCTGAGGCGGTTGCTGCTTTAGCGCATCCAATCTCTAGTACTGAAGAGTTGTACCTTCTCCAGAAGATGATTCGTGGTTTAGGCTCTAATCAAGTTGAGACTCGCTTACGTCAAACTGACATCAAAGGATCTGCATCTGCCCAATGGCTGGGTATGCCGATTAGCAAATTAAGCGAGTTAGATCGTGTTTTAGTCATCGGTAGTTTCTTGCGCAAAGAGCAGCCATTGATTGCTGCACGTTTACGTACTGCAGCCAAGCGTGGATTACAAGTTTCACGTATCGATGCGGGTAGCGATGATTGGTTAATTCCTGCGACTAGTATTGCTGCTACTCCAAGTGTATGGCTCAATACGTTAAGCGAAGTTGCATTGGCAGTAGCCAAGGCTAAGTCTGCTTCTGTTCCAGCAGGCACACCTAGCTTACCGGTGTCTGCTACTGCGCAAAAGATTGCGGATAGCTTGCTTTCTGGCACATCTACTTCGGTATTGCTAGGCTCTGCTGCAATCGCGCATCCACAAGCATCTGATTTGCATATCTTGGCGCAATTTATTGCTGAGCAAACTGGCGCAACTTTGGGTTTCTTGCCAGTTGGCGGTAACGCTGTTGGTGCTAGCTTGGTAAATGCTAATGGTGTTGGAGTTGAATCAGTCTTGTCTGGTGAGCGTCGTGCTGTGATTTTGATGAATATCGAGCCAGATGCGGATTTACCAAATCCTGCTCAAGCGCGTGCTGCATTGGCCAAAGCCAATACGGTAATCGCTCTCAGTGCTTATCAGAGCGCCGATCTTTTAGAGGTTGCTGATGTCATTCTGCCGATCTCCACATTTACAGAAACAGTATCTACTTTTGTTAATGCTGAAGCCCGTACGCAAACTATTCAGCCCGCTGTTAAGCCTTTAGGTGATTCTCGTCCAGCATGGAAGGTTCTCCGTGTTCTGGGCGGATTGCTGAATTTAGATGGCTTCCTCTACAACATGCCTGAAGAAGTATTGGGTGAAGCGCTCGGTGAAAATTACTGCACTAAGTTGTCAAACCAATCTACAGCTTCTGGTTTAACTGTTGGCAATGTAGGTTCATCAGCTGGTTTAGAGCGTATATCTGACGTTGGTATTTATGCTGGCGATCAAATCGTACGTCGTTCATCTGCATTGCAGTTGACGCGTGATGCTAAGCGTGGCAATCAAGTTGGCTTGGGCCAAGGTCTATTTAGCGAGTTGGGATTGAAAGAGGGCGATGCTGTGCGAGTGACCCAAGACGGTCAATCCGTAGATTTGCCTGCCACATTGGAGGCAAACTTGGCTCAGGGTACTGTCAGAATCTCGGCAGGTACTATGGCAAGCGCTCAATTGGGATCGATGTTCGGTTCTGTAACTGTTAGTAAGGCATAAGGGACGAGATGGATAATTTCTTGAACCTCGTTACCACCCAGGGTGAAGCCATCTTTGGTTCACTATGGCCACTCGTTTGGGCTTTAGTGCGTATTGTGATCATCGTATTGCCGATGTTTGCTGCTGTTGCTTATATGACTCTTTGGGAGCGCAAGTTAATTGGTTGGATGCACATCCGCCTTGGACCAAACCGCGTTGGTCCTTTAGGATTACTACAACCGATTGCCGATGCCTTAAAGCTCTTGATGAAGGAGATCATTTCTCCTACGCAAGCAAGTAAGGTTCTGTATTTCATTGCACCAGTCATGGTGATCATGCCGGCTTTTGCTGCTTGGGCTGTGATTCCTTTCCAGGCCAAAATGGTTTTGGCTGACGTGAATGCAGGATTGCTGTATGTTCTGGCAATTTCATCTATTGGTGTTTACGGCGTGATCTTGGCGGGTTGGTCATCCAACTCTAAGTATCCCTTCCTTGGCGCCATGCGTGCTTCAGCTCAAATGATTTCTTATGAAATCGCTATGGGCTTTGCTTTGGTCACTGTCTTGTTGACTTCAGGCTCATTGAACTTAAGTGCGATTGTGGCTTCACAAGAGCAGGGCTATTTCGCTAATATTGGCTTGAACTTCCTCTCTTGGAACTGGTTGCCATTGTTACCCATGTTTGTGATTTACTTTATCTCTGGGGTTGCTGAAACGAACCGTCATCCATTTGACGTGGTTGAAGGTGAGTCTGAGATTGTTGCGGGTCACATGGTTGAGTACTCCGGCATGGCCTTTGCAATGTTCTTCTTGGCTGAATACGCCAATATGATTTTGATCGCCGCTTTAGCATCCACTCTGTTCTTGGGTGGTTGGTTGCCGATTGTGGATTTGCCAATTTTGCGCGATATCCCTGGTTTCTTCTGGCTGTTTGCCAAAACCTTCTTCCTCTTATCTTGCGTCATCTGGTTGCGTGCCACATTGCCACGCTATCGCTACGACCAGATTATGCGTTTGGGTTGGAAGATTTTTATTCCCATCTCCGTATTCTGGGTTGTTGTCGTTGGCGCATGGGTTGTATCTCCATTGAATATTTGGAAATAAGTTGATCAATCATGTTTAAGAAAATTTCCCAATTCCTCGATAGCTTGATGC
>JBJOEU010000113.1:0-4916 GCA_046049115.1 Pseudomonadota bacterium | reverse complement strand
AATGCACCCTTTTAAATGCCCTTTTACGGCACAAATCCGCTGAACCATAGCTGGTTTAGGTTGATCGAGGTAAATATCCTCATAGGCAATCACTTTCAGACCTGAACGCTGAGCTAAAGCGAGTAATTCCCCTGGATTTAGTAAGAAATTGGGGTTTGAAGGTTTGCCGAATACCGCATTCCCCTCAGCAAAGGTCTCATAGAGGAGAACGCCACCCTCCGTCAACATTTTGGGTAATTGTTCTAAAAATGGACGATAAAGGTAATTCGTCACCACAATCCCTGAAAACTGCTGGCCTACTAAGGGCCAATCTGAACCCTCTAGGTCAAGTTTTTGCGTTTGGACAGCATCACTTTTCAGGGGCTCGATAGCCGAAATATCTTGGTCAACTGCCAGAATCCGATGACCTAAAGAAGCCAGCAAGGCAGTATGGCGACCGGAGCCGCAGGCTAAATCAAGGGACACCCCATCTTTTGGGATCGCCGCAGCAAAACGCTTCACCCAAGGCGAGGCGGCTACGATTGCATCATGCATTGCAGTCAAATGGCGGCCTTAGTCGTAAGCCAGGCCCATGGACTCACGGACCTCGCGCATCGTTTCTTGTGCAACCTTACGCGCTTTATCGGAACCGTCTGCAATGATGGAGCGCAACAAGCTTGGGTCGTCCAAGTATTTCTGGGCACGCTCAAACATCGGCTGCTGCTCAGCAAGAATGGCGTCAATCACAGGCTGCTTGCACTCTAAGCAGCCGATACCCGCAGATTGACATTCTTTTTGAACCCAAGTTTTGGTATCTTCATTTGAATACACTGTATGAAGTTGCCAAACAGGACAACGCGCCGGGTCACCTGGATCAGTTCTACGTACCCGGGCAGGATCGGTTGGCATCGTGCGGATTGAGCGAATCACCTCTTCAGGTTTTTCACGAATGCTAATCGTATTACCGTAAGACTTGGACATCTTCTGCCCATCAATGCCCGGCATGCGGGATGCGGTAGTTAGTAAAGCCTGTGGCTCTGGCAAAATAATTTTGCGAGCACCTTCTAAGAAACCAAACAGTCTCTCGCGATCAGCCATCGATAGACTTTGCGCCTCTTGTAACAAAGCTTGAGCTTGTTCAAGAGCCTCTTCATCGCCCCGCTCCTGAAACGCGACACGCAATTCAGCGTACATTTTGGCGCGCTTGCTACCTAATTTTTTAACCGCTTCCAATGCCTTCTCTTCAAAGCCAGGCTCGCGACCATAAAGATAGTTAAAACGACGGGCTACTTCTCGGGTCATCTCTACGTGCGGCACCTGGTCTTCACCCACTGGTACAAATTGAGCGCGGTACATCAAAATGTCAGCCGCTTGTAACAAGGGGTAGCCTAAGAAACCGTAGGTCTGCAAATCTTTCTCTTTGAGTTTTTCGATTTGATCTTTATACGTTGGCACGCGCTCTAACCAGCCTAAGGGAGTGCCCATTGCCAACAATAAAAATAGCTCTGCATGCTCAGGTACTTTGCTCTGGATAAATAAAGTTGCTTGGTTTGGATCTACGCCACAAGCTAACCAATCAATCACCATATCCCAGACCGATTTCTCGATCACATCTGGAGTTTCGTAGTGAGTAGTTAAGGCGTGCCAGTCTGCAACAAAAAAGTAGCAGGGATACTCCGACTGCAAGCGAACCCAGTTCTTTAAAACGCCATGGTAATGGCCGAGGTGCAAGCTACCTGTTGGGCGCATGCCAGAGAGAACGCGTTCTGCAAACATCTTGATCTTTATTCTTTAAGGGTAATTAAATAGGTTGGGGGTGAAGGCCACTTAATGAAACAGCGACCACACTGGTGTCAGGTGGTCCGGCAAATGCGGCAAGGTACCGAGGTCAATATAACTTTCCTCTGGGTCATGAAAATCGGATCCACGAGAAGCCAAAAATCCATAGTGCTGAGCAATCTTGCCATAAGTTTGATATTGATTCGGACTATGGCTGCCGGTGATGACTTCAATGGCCATGCCGCCGATTTCTTTAAAGTGCTTATAGAGTTCATCCATCTGCATCGCATTGAGCTTGTAACGGCCAGGATGTGCAATCACAGCAGCGCCCCCTGCCCCTTTAATCCAGGCAACCGCATCATCTAGCGTTGCCCAGAGGTGTGGCACGTAACCTGGCTTATCTTCAACCAGATATCTCTTAAAGACTTGGTCAGTATCTTTACAAATGCCCTGCTCCACCAGAAAGCGTGCAAAGTGTGTACGAGAAATGAGCTCTTGATTTCCCGCAAAATGCAATGCACCTTCATAGGCGCCAGGTATCCCAGCTTTCAATAATTGTTCGGCCATCTGCTTAGCGCGGTTACCGCGACCTTCGCGAGTGCGGCGCAAGCCTTCTAGAATTCCAGCATGGGCAGCATCAATTCCTAAGCCAACGATATGAATGGTTTGTCCCATCCAGGTTACTGAAATCTCTACCCCAGGCAGATAGTCCATACCAAGTGCGCTTGCAGCAAGCTGTGCCCTCTCTTGACCACCTAGCTCATCATGATCAGTCAATGCCCATAAACGCACGCCATTCGCATAGGCACGTTCAGCCAGCTGCTCAGGCGTGAGCGTTCCATCAGACACAACGGAGTGGCAGTGTAAATCTGCGTTTAGGCTGGAATTGCTAGTCATGACCCTATTTTAGGTCAAGCTGGTATCAATTACCCGGCGCGGTGCATCCAGGTAATCACGGGACTGCATCTCAATCAAACGAGAAACGGTTCTGGAGAACTCGCTAGTAATCTGGCCCTCGGTATATAAATCCACCGCCGGGACCTCTGCAGAGATGATTAGTTTGATTTTATGGTCATAGAGGACGTCAATAAGCCAAATAAAGCGGCGGGCTTCATTGGTCATTCTGGGGGGCATATAAGGCACCCCAGACAAAATTACCGTATGAAACTGCTTAGCAATCTCCAAATAGTCATTTTGTGACCTTGGGCCACAGCATAAGGTTTGAAAATCAAACCAAACCACCCCATTGGCCATATGCAAGGGTCTAAGTTCACGAGACTCAATATTTAAGACAGGCATCGCAACTTCCTTGCGATTGCCAATCAGTGTTTGAAACATTTGGCCCAGCTTGACTTGAGTTTCTGCATTGGCTGGCGTTAAATAGGCTTCTACTTGCGCCATCTGCAAACGACGATAGTCGTTTCCTGCATCTAGATTGAGAACATCCAATTGATCTTCGAGTAATTTGATCGCTGGTATTAAGCGATCGCGATGCAAGCCATTGGGATAGAGCTGATCCGGGCGATAGTTTGATGTCATCACAAATTGCACGCGATCTTCAAATAAAGCACTTAATAGACGATACAAAATCATTGCGTCAGCAATATCGTTGATATGGAACTCATCAAAGCAGATTAAGCGAAAGCGCTGCGATATTCTTTTAGCAAGCTCGTCTAAGGGGTCAGCCATACCAGATAGCTCATGTAATTCACGATGAACCTCACGCATGAACTCATGAAAATGAATGCGAATCTTTTTTTCTACTGGGGAGGCTGCATAAAAGCAGTCCATCACAAAAGATTTTCCACGCCCTACTCCGCCCCATAAATACAAACCACGGGGCAGAACTGGCTTAAATAGTGCTTTCTTGAGATTGTTACTACGAATCTCTTTATAGGCAATCCATTCATCTTCGCACTGCTGTAAACGCTCTACAGCACGGAGCTGCGCGGGGTCGGTATGGTACCCACGCGCTTTTAACTCTTGTTGGTAGTACTCAATGGTTTTCAATTACATATTTAATGCGCGTTGATCAGTTGCCAATGCTGCTTCGCGCATGACTTCTGACAGACTTGGATGCGGATGACAGATGCGTGCAATATCTTCAGCTGCCGCTTTAAATTCCATTGCCACAGCAGCTTCAGCAATTAAGTCAGAAGCATTAGCGCCGATGATATGAACGCCTAGAATTTCATCGGTCTTGGCATCAGCCAAGATTTTGACGAAACCATCCGCGCGACCCATACCCAATGCCCGGCCATTCGCTCCAAATGGAAATTGACCAGACTTATACGCAATGCCAGCCTCTTTTAAGGCTTGCTCAGTCTTACCAACCCAAGCAATCTCTGGGTCGGTATAAATTACCCAAGGGATACAGTTGTAATCGATGTGCGGCTTTTGGCCAGCAATCACTTCTGCTACCAATACACCTTCATCCTCTGCTTTGTGGGCCAGCATCGGTCCACGCACGACATCACCTACCGCGTATACGCCAGGCGCCGCAGTAGCACAAGTGTGCTCGTCGATTGGAATGAAACCACGCTCATCCACTTTCAGACCAATCTTGTCTAATCCTAACTTATCGGTATTTGGAATGCGGCCAACAGAAATAATCAAGCGATCGCACTCTAGCTTAGCAGCCTTACCAGCGCTATCAGTGTAGTTAACAACCACACCCTTCTTGTCAGCCTTCACATCGCCAATCTTCACACCCATATTGATGTTCAAGCCCTGCTTCACAAATAACTTAAGGGCTTCTTTAGCTATACCTACATCACATGCAGCCAGGAAAGATGGCAATGCTTCGAGCACAGTCACTTCTGATCCTAAGCGGCGCCATACGGAGCCAAGCTCTAAACCAATCACACCAGCACCGATGACGCCCAGCTTCTTGGGTACCGAATCAAATTTAAGTGCACCTTCGTTATCGCAGATCAAGCTGTTATCGACTGTCAAACCAGGTAAATGGCGGGCTTTAGAGCCAGTTGCAATAATGACGTTCTTCGCAGTAACGGTTGATTTATCTTTGCCATCAATCTTGATTTGATAGCCATCAGCGCCCTTAGCCTCGAAAGAAGCATGACCTTTTAATAAAGTGATTTTATTCTTGCGAAAGAGATACCCAATACCACCAGTCATCTTCGTCACGATGTCATCTT
>JBJOEU010000112.1:0-4941 GCA_046049115.1 Pseudomonadota bacterium | reverse complement strand
AAGGTACCTCTCTGGATTAGTGGGCCGCAGGATTTCTTGCAAAAGGCAAGCCCCTACCTGACTGCTTTAGCCAAACTATCTGAAGTCAAAATCTATGATGACGAGTCCGCCTTAGAAAAAGATGCTCCTGGTGCTCCCATGGCCTTAGTTGGCAATCTGAAGTTATTACTCAAAATTGAAGTGGACGTAGCAGCTGAGAGAATTCGCCTAGGCAAAGAAATCGAGCGCTTAGCTAATGAGATCACCAAAGCACGTAGCAAGCTTGGTAATGAAAGCTTTGTGGCTCGCGCCCCAGAAGAGGTAGTGGCCCAAGAAAAGCAACGTCTTACTGGCTTTGAGCAAAACCACGAAAAGCTTGTTGCACAATTAGAACGACTGAAATAAAGCATCAATAAAACTGATCGGAATTGCAATGCCATTAAGCACTAAAGCCGTTACCAAAGCCGTCTTCCCCGTTGCAGGTTTGGGCACGCGTTTCTTGCCAGCTACGAAGGCTAGCCCGAAAGAAATGCTTAATGTGGTAGACAAGCCGCTCATTCAGTATGCGGTTGAGGAAGCCATTGCTGCCGGCATTACCGAAATGATTTTTGTAACTGGTCGTAGTAAGCGCGCCATCGAAGATCACTTTGATAAAGCTTACGAGCTTGAGGCTGAACTTGAAGCAAAAAATAAACAAGCTCTTCTAGAAATCGTTCGAAGTGTAAAGCCTAGCCATGTGGATTGCGTCTATGTACGCCAGCCTGAAGCTTTGGGTTTGGGTCATGCAGTTCTATGCGCAGAAAAGCTTGTGCGTGATGAGCCTTTTGCCATCATCCTTGCGGATGACTTGCTCGATGGCCAGCCACCAGTATTAAAGCAAATGCTCAAAGTATTTGATGAGCAAAATGGCTCCGTCTTAGCGGTGGAAAAAATTGATCCCTCTAAAAGTAGCTCTTACGGCATTATTTCTGGGGCAGAAGTATCCAAGGGTATCTATCGCTTAAATGGGATTGTGGAAAAGCCACAACCTCAGGATGCGCCATCCAACTTAGCAGTAGTGGGTCGCTATGTTCTCTCTTCAGACATCTTTAATCACATTCGCAATCTCAAACCTGGTGCTGGCGGTGAAATCCAACTCACCGATGCGATTGCCTCCTTACTCAAAGAAGAGCCTGTGTTTGCTTATGAATACGACGGTGTGCGCTATGACTGCGGTAGCAAGCTTGGCTATCTCAAGGCTTCAGTAGAATTTGCTTTACGGCATCCGGAAGTCAGTACTGAGTTTGCAGCCTACTTAAAGAGCCGCTCTTTACTCTAGACTTCAAAGTCAATCTCGAAATTGAGAAAAGAAAAAGGCAGAAATTAACTTCTGCCTTTTTCTTTGGTCCTCAGCGTTTCAGAGCGTCTTATCTTCTCTTGAGGAAGAAAACCAATACATCACCCTCTGCGGTGCTTGAGAGCAGTTCATTGCCGGTCTGTTTTGCAAATGCAGGAAAGTCATGCGCAGCACCTGCATCCGTGGCTTTTACCTTCAGCACCTCACCGGACTGCATGGTAGCCAAGGCTTTCTTGGTACGCAAAATTGGAAGCGGACAATTCATGCCAATCGCATCAACCTCGAGATTAAATTCGATCACATCACTCATTTAGATGCCACCCAATCTTTTACGCCAGCCAAGGCCGCGCCCAACTTGCTTGGATCGGTGCCGCCGGCCATCGCCATTTCTGGCTTACCACCACCCTTGCCGCCAACTTGCTGGGCAACAAAGTTCACTAAGTCGCCTGCTTTGACTTTAGCAATCGAATCTGCAGTCACACCAGCAATCAAGCTGACCTTATCGCCCTGCACAGAAGCCAACACAATGGCCGCTGTTTTCAGTTTGGCTTTTAAAGCGTCCATGGTTTCGCGCAAGACTTGAGCATCAGCACCATCTAAGCGTGCTGCCAATACTTTGAGGCCATTGACATCAACTGCTTGTGTTGCCAACTCATCACCTTGACTAGCAGCGAGTTTGGAATTGACCTTATCCAACTCACGCTCAGCCTGACGCAAACTATCTTGAAGTTGAGTAACGCGATTCACTAAATCACCCGGATGGGTTTTGAGAATAGTCGCTGCTTCATTGATCTTGTCTTCTAAGCCTTGCAAGAAGTTCAAGGCATTTTTGCCAGTCACCGCCTCAACACGACGAATACCAGCCGCTACACCACCCTCAGAAACAATCTTCAAGCTACCGATATCACCCGTACGTCCAACGTGAGTTCCGCCGCACAACTCTTTGGAGCTACCGATTTCTAGCACGCGCACTTCGTCTGCATACTTTTCACCGAAGAGCATCGTGGCGCCAGTTTTCTGAGCGTCATCCAAAGACATTACTTTTCCAGAAGTCGCAGTATTGGCCAAAATCTCGGCATTCACAATATCTTCAATCCGACGAATTTCTTGTGCGGTAATAGGTGCGTTATGCGTAAAGTCAAAACGGGTTTTACTGGCATCAACCAAAGAACCCTTTTGCTGCACGTGATCACCCAAGACTTCACGTAATGCTTTATGCAAAATATGCGTAGCACTGTGATTGCGCATTGTTTCAGTTCTTTGCTGAGCATCTACCAATGCGTTTAGTGAATCACCTACCTTGAGCTCACCCTCTTGCACTTCACCTTGATGGCCAAACACATCCGCCTGAATCTTGAAGGTATCTTCAACTGCAAAGCGTACTGCTTCATTACGTAACTCGCCCTTATCGCCGACTTGTCCACCAGACTCAGCATAAAAAGGCGTGTTATCCAATACGATCACTGCCGCATCACCAGCCTTGATAGACTGCACAGCAGAGCCGTCAACATAGAGCGCAGTGACTTTGGCGCCTTCATGCTTCAAGGTGTCGTAACCATGAAACTGGGTTGGCTTACCGGAGTACTCCAAGCCTTGGGCCACTTTGAACTTACCAGCCGCCCTAGCTTGATCGCGCTGCTTTTGCATTGCCAAATCAAAGCCTTCAGCATCCACCGTGACATCGCGCTCACGGCATACGTCCGCAGTCAGATCCAACGGGAATCCAAACGTGTCGTGCAAACGGAAAGCAGTTTCACCATCAACCGTCTTGGCGCCACCAGCAAGTGCACCTTCCAAAATTTCCATACCGTTAGCGATTGTCTGGAAGAAACGCTCTTCTTCCTGCTTAATGACCTCACTCACCTTATCTTTTGCTGCTTGCAACTCGGGATAAGCAACCCCCATCTCTTTTACAAGAGCAGGAACCAGTTGGTAAAAGAATGGTTTGCGCGCGCCTAACTTATAACCGTGACGAATCGCACGGCGTGTAATACGACGGAGCACATAGCCACGACCAGCATTACCTGGAATCACACCATCCACCACAATAAAACTACAAGCGCGAATATG
Source organism: Pseudomonadota bacterium (assembly GCA_046049115.1). Lineage (GTDB taxonomy): Bacteria > Pseudomonadota > Gammaproteobacteria > Burkholderiales > Burkholderiaceae > Polynucleobacter. Next base: position 1,556 of record JBJOEU010000112.1, on the reverse strand, counting down.
ATCAGCAATCACTTTGAGTGATGGGCTTGTTGGATCGCAATTCTCACCACCAGCTGCATCAACAGCTTCTTTAGCTGCTTTGAGCAAATTCACAAAGAGGTCAATCTCATAGTTCGAGTGCACGTGCTGCAACACCGCCGCAATACGCTCAAGGCCCATACCCGTATCGACGCTCGGCTTAGGCAATGGATGCATATTGCCCGCTTCATCGCGATTGAACTGCATGAATACGTTATTCCAGATCTCAATATAGCGATCGCCATCCTCATCAGGACTACCAGGAGGGCCGCCAGCAATATGTGGGCCGTGGTCATAGAAGATTTCAGTACAGGGGCCGCATGGGCCTGTATCACCCATCATCCAGAAGTTATCTGAGGCATAGCGAGCGCCTTTGTTATCGCCTATACGAATAATGCGCTCAGCTGGGACACCGATTTGTTTGTTCCAAATTTCGTAAGCTTCATCGTCATCTGCGTACACAGTGACTAGTAACTTTTCTTCTGGCAGCTTAAAGACTTCCGTCAATAGACCCCAGGCAAACTGAATAGCATCTTTCTTGAAGTAATCCCCAAAAGAGAAGTTCCCCAGCATTTCAAAGAAGGTGTGGTGACGGGCCGTATACCCAACGTTATCCAAGTCATTGTGCTTGCCGCCCGCACGGATACATTTTTGAGCTGTTGTCGCACGGCTATAAGGACGCTTATCAAAACCCAAAAAAACGTCTTTAAATTGATTCATCCCCGCGTTCGTGAACAATAGGGTTGGGTCATCTCCAGGCACTACAGGGCTGGATGGGACAATTTGATGGCCTTTTTGGGCAAAGTAGTCCAGGTACGCCTGGCGAATTTGAGAGACTTTCATGTCAATAATTATCGCATTGGCACTAGTCGGGGGCAAACCCTTGGTAAAGCGCCTCAATCCTGCCTTACAATCCCGTAACATTAATAAATAGATCGGCAATTAAGTCGATACGAGGAGCTCAACTTGAAAATTCGCAATCAACGGGATTTTGGTGCCGGAATCATGTACATGGTTATTGGCCTTTTCTTTACTATCGTAGCCACCCAGTACCCCATGGGCACTGCCGCCAAGATGGGTCCAGGCTACTTCCCATTTTGGCTCGGCATTCTAATGACCCTGATAGGACTCTTAGTCCTGGTCAAGTCTATGGGTGCCAAGGCTGCAATTGAATCTATTCCCAAGTTCAATTGGAAGATCATTACGCAAATTACAGGCTCGGTAGTGCTCTATGCCTTATTACTGCCACGCATGGGCTTTTTAGTCGCTGTAGTGGTCTTGGTGCTTGTTTCAGCTAGCGCCAGCAAAGAGTTCACATGGAAAGGCTCCCTGATCAATGCAGCCTTCCTGGTGACCTTTACTTACTCAGTCTTTGTTGTGGGTCTCAAGCTTCAGTTCCCACTCCTACCAGTATTCCTACAACAATAACGAACCGGGACTCTAAAAATGGATTTATTTGCTAATTTAGCGCTCGGTTTCGACACAGCGTTTACCTTACAAAACCTGATGTACTGCCTGATTGGCTGTATTTTGGGTAC
>JBJOEU010000111.1:0-5023 GCA_046049115.1 Pseudomonadota bacterium | reverse complement strand
GCATTGGCTTTTGCAACCTCCGCGGCACCGAGATTGCCTCCTGCACCCGGTTTATTCTCTACAACAATGGTTTGTCCAAGATCAGTTGAGAGAGCTGGAGTAATTAAACGGGCAACGTTATCGATTAATCCGCCTGGCGGGAACGGTACTATAAGTTTAATGGTCTTGTTTGGATACGGCGTTTGCGCAAAGCTAATGCTAGATACCGCCAGCATTAGAAAGAAGGCATATTTTTTAAGATTCGATGTCGGATGATTTTTCATAAAAGCTCAATTAGTTTGGCGAAAAAAAGTACGTCAATTTACAAGTCAAAGGTTAGCACGAAGTAGTGTTTGTTTATTTGAAACTTAAATCTCGTAAGTTTCAGACTCGCTATTCATAGCTTGCTCTACGATTTTCTTGGTAAGCGTGGGCGAGAACAGTTCAATAAAGGTGTAGACGAAAGAGCGTAAATAGGCGCCTTGCTTGACACCCAGATGCGTCACGTTGTTACCAAATAGGTGGCCAACTGGAATGACTCGCAGATTGCGATCTCGATCTGCGTCATAGGCTAGGCCAGCCACAATCCCTACGCCCATACCTGTCTCTACATATGTCTTAATGACGTCCGCATCAATCGCCTCCAAAATAATATCGGGACTGAGATTGCGTTGTGCAAAAGCGGCATCAATCTTGCTACGACCTGCAAATGCCTTGTCGTAGGTAATTAGCGGGTACTTCGCAATTTCTTCTAGGGTGATTGTGGATTGATTCAGGAGTGGGTGACTTAGTGGCACCATGATGACGTGTTGCCACTGGTAGCCCGGAAGTGCCAGCACACCTGGGGTGTTGGCAATGCCTTCAGTGGCAATTGCAATATCTGCACGATCATGAATGAGTAACTCTGCAATTTGACCTGGGCTTCCTTGCTGAATACTTACCCTGACCTTTGGAAAGCGTTTTGTAAATTCAGTCAGCACCTTAGGTAAGGCATAGCGAGCCTGAGTGTGCGTAGTAGCAATCACAAAGTTGCCTTGATCTTGGCTGGCAAAGTCTTTTCCCACTCTTCTCAAGGTTTCCACTTCATCCAGAATGCGTTCAATCGAGATGAGGATGCGCTTGCCCGGCTCAGTTAGCGAACGAATGCGCTTGCCGTGGCGTCGGAATATTTCGACACCAAGCTCATCTTCTAGCTCAATAATGGCCTTGGAAACTCCGGGCTGAGAGGTAAAGAGCGCCTTGGCGGCTGAGGTGAGATTAAAGTTCTGCCTTACGGCCTCACGGACAAATCGAAATTGATGCAAATTCATATGGATTCCATTCTTTATATCAACTGAGATATAGGAATCAAATTCTATATGAATTTGGGGTATTAAGCTCTAGATACCCAGCGTAAACCTACCATTGCCAAAATGAAATACACCAATGGGGGCGTGAGGGCAGTCAGCAATGCCGGCCATGATCCCAAAAGCCCTACATTAGAGAAGAGTGAGTTAAAGAGCTGGAAACTCATGCCCAGCATGATGCCGCCAAATACCTTAATGCCAACGCTGCCTGCTCGAACCTTTAAATAAGCAAAAGGCAGTGCCAGTGCCAGCATGACAAAGATCGTAAAGGGATAAATCACTTTTTTCCAAAAGGCGATGGAATGCCTTTGCGCATCTTGTTTGTTATCTCTTAGATGAGAAATGAAGCGACCTAAACTAAAGATCGACATTTTTTCTGGGCTGACCAACAGTACATTCAAGATTTGTGGCGTCACTTCAGAGTTGAGGCTGATGATCGGGTGCACAAATGTTTGTGCTGAATAGACTGGGTTTAGTGGATCTGCTTGTTTGCTTTCTTTAAAGCGGGTCTCGGTGACATCATCCAGAATCCAAGTTCCGGTTTCATCAAAGCGTCCGGATACAGCACTTCGAATGGAGAGCAGGCGGTAGGCATCATCAAACTCATACATACGAATATTTTTGATTTCGTTGTCTTGTTCAATTTTGCCAACGTTGACATAGCGAACTCCTGGCCTAATCGGCCCACTACCGTCCTCATCACGTAAGCGATCTTTTACCCACACTCCAGTTTTAAATTGCGAACTATAGGATGAGCCCAAAGCCTTCATGCGTATTTGATCAGACAAGTTTTCGGTGTAAGGCCCAAGCCATTCACTCATCACAAGCGTAACAATAATTAAGGGTAATGAAATCTTTGCGAGAGTCGTTAAACCCCTGCGCATATCCAAGCCAGCAATCCTTAAGATGGTGAACTCAGATTGACTTGCTAGCATCGCAAATACATAGATGCTTCCAATTAAACCGGCGATGGGAATAATTTCAGAAATGCGGCTTGGTGCTTTCAATAAAACATGCAGCAAAGCTAGTGGCAGGGTGTATTGACCCTTGACTGAGCCAAGCTCGCTGAGGATGTCAAAAAATAAAAACAGTGCAACTAAAGCAAATAGGATGAAACCAAAGGCAGCATAAATTTGCCTAGCTAAATAGCGTTCAAAAATATAGGGAAACAGATATTTCATCTTTTAGCCAAAAACGAAGGGAGTTGGCGGCGCCACCACTTCAGGGATGGATTGATACGGTTGCGAATGAGTAAAAAGGCTATGCCAAAAGCGAGGGTATGTATGGGCCAAGCTGCCACCAAAACATTTACCTTGCCTTGTGATACAAAGTTTTGCGTGAGGTTTAAGAGGTTACTGTAAATAAGGTATATCAGCACTGCATAAAACATTGCCGTGTAATTGCCCAGCCTGGGATTGACATAGGCAAGCGGAATTGCGATTAGCACAAGCCCAAGCGCCATCAGCGGCAAACCGATCCTCCACAGTAACTCAGCATGATTGGGGTTAATGGCGGCTACATTGGGATCATTTAATAACTCGGATACCGATTTTTCACGATCACGCGGTGCTGGATCGAGTGCGCTCTTGCTTTGAATATGGGTGCTGTATTGGGCGAATTCCAAAATCCTAAAATCAGGCTGCGTTGGCACTCCTTCGTAGCGCCGGCCATTATTGAGTACTATGGATTTACCACCACCCTCAGCATTTTCAATAAATCCTGTAGATGCGACTGCGACACTCAAACGACCATTTTTGGTTTCTGCGGCAAAGATATTTTTGACTTCGCTTTTATCAACATCTAACTCTTCAATAAAAAATACGCGCTCGGCTTTGGCCGATTCTCTAAACTGGCCAGCAGCAACCATAGAGACATCACTTCGCTGCTGAAAACGCTGGCTAATGATGGTGGATTCTCGGTTAGCCCAAGGCCAAACAAAGAGGGCTAAAAGCGCAATGATGACAATGAGTGGCGCTGCAAAGCGCAGGATGGGTCGAATGAGGCTAGCAATACTGAGTCCGCTAGCAAACCAAACAATCATTTCTGAGTCTTTGTACCAGCGCACTAGCACTATCAGAACCGCAACAAAAAGAGAGACGGTTAAAAGGACGGCCATATAGCCTAGAGTGGCCAGCGCAATCAGGACGAGAGCATCCTCTGGATTGACGGCACCATTGGCTGCGAAGCCCAGAATTCGGATGACTAGGGTGGTAATCATGATGGTAACCAGGACCAAAAAAACGCCACCAGTCGTAAAACTGAGCTCGCGGCGAAGGGCTTGGTGAAAAATCATGAATAAATGGTGAGTTCAGTGTTATTGGCTCACTCAAGATGTGAACCTTCATCTCGGAGGATAATGGATAAATACCCAATTTTTCCCTTGAATTGACTTAAAAATACCTCAAGACACTATGACTATCCAATTAAGTACCAAGATTCTCGCGCAAGTCGATCTGAATAACCCCAAGCAATTAAAAGCAAGCTTAGCCACTCTATTGGCGCAGAGCTCCGACTGCTTAGTTTTGGCCTACTCAAAGGCGGACTTAGATGCTTTAGCAGCTGCCAAATCCAAATCTGGACTTTTGGTCGAAATAGATCGCCTGCTTGGCGGTTCTGTTAACCATGCCAATCTCGTTGGTGACCTCGATGCTCAGCAAGCATCAACTTGCGTGATCCGTGCCGAAAAGTCTTGGGCCGCATCTGGAGTGAAGGTAAAACGCATTCTTTTGGTATCTTTGGGTGACATTGCTCCTGCTAGTGCGCGTAGCTTGAGCTCATATTCAAAAATTGCGCGCGCCGCATTAAAGCAGCTGAGCGGTGGCTCGATCCAAAGTGCCTTGTGGTTTATTCCGAGTTTTGCTTTGGGTCATCGCGCCGAGTTCATTGCTGAAGAAGTGCGCTTAACCATTCAGTATGCTGGTGACCAAGCATATCGTTTTGGTGTTCGCCAGCCGGCAATGAAGTTCAAGGCCAAAGATAAGGCAGATACGTTTAACCACCTCACCTTTGCTGGAAATGATGCTTGCGCCAAAGAGCTCAAGGCTGCAGTTTCAGAGGGTGCTGCAATGGTTGAGGGTATGAACTTAGCTAAAGACTTGGGTAATTTGCCTCCCAATATTTGTACGCCAACGTATTTAGGTAAGACGGCGCAAGGCTTAAGTAAAAAGACTGGATTAAAGGTTGAGGTTTTAGGTCGCAAGCAAATTGAAGCTTTAGGTATGGGCTCATTTTTATCTGTAGCACAAGGTTCAGATACGCCACCGCAATTTATTGTGATGCGTCATCTCGGTGGCAAAGTAGGTGAGGCTCCGATTGTCTTGGTGGGCAAGGGCATTACCTTCGATACAGGTGGCATTTCTCTAAAGCCTGGTGAGGCGATGGATGAAATGAAGTACGACATGTGCGGCGCTGCATCTGTCATTGGCACGATGTACGCTACAGCTTTGATGAAGTTGAAAAAGAACGTCATCGGTGTGATTCCGACTTGTGAGAATATGCCTTCGGGTAATGCCACTCGCCCTGGCGATATTGTGAAGAGCATGTCGGGGCAAACGATTGAGATTCTCAATACCGATGCTGAGGGTCGCCTGATCCTGTGCGATGCTTTAACTTACGTTGAGCGCTTCAAGCCTAAAGCGGTGATTGATGTGGCCACCTTGACTGGCGCTTGCATCATTGCATTGGGTCATGTACATAGC
>JBJOEU010000110.1:0-5065 GCA_046049115.1 Pseudomonadota bacterium | reverse complement strand
CCCAAGAAGCGTGAATCAAATGCCGGTACATACTGTTTTAAGATCGCTGCAGTGTCTCTTTCTGGGTCCACAGTGACAAATAGCACTTGCACCTTATCCGCCTGAGGGCCTAATAAAGTCATGACCTGCTGCATCTCCGTGAGCGTAGTAGGGCAAACATCAGGGCACTGCGTATAACCAAAGAACATCAAAACAGCCTTACCTTTAAAGTCAGCCAGTGTTCTCACCTTTCCATCAGGATCGAGCAAACTAAAGTCAGTACCGAATGCCTTGCTACCCGTGATATCCACATTCTTAAAGCTTTGCTGCGGACTGCAAGCTAACAGAGTTGAGCCGACTAACAACAATGTCATTAAGCGCGAAATACGCATGGAAAGTTTTGATAAGTTCATATTCATCTCAAATGAAATAGTGATCAATTAATAGCGCTGCAAACAGTAGAGATAAATACGTGATCGAAAAACGAAAAGTTTTTTTCGCTAGTGCGTCACTGTAAGAAACAAATAAAGCAATGACATATGCAAGGAATATCAAACCCAGAATGATTGCTGAGATCAAATAGATCAGGCCGCTCATTCCATAAATATAGGGCAGTAAAGTAGCTGCAATTAATATCAGTGTGTATAACAAAATATTGAGTAGCGTAAAACGCTCTCCATGCGTCACTGGCAGCATTGGCAAACCACTTTGAACATAATCATCGCGACGGTATAAAGCGAGAGCCCAAAAGTGCGGGGGAGTCCAAACAAAAATAATCAATACCAAGAGCCACGCTTCCGCTGACAAACTATTAGTGACTGCTGCCCAACCCAAGGCAGGCGGCATAGCGCCTGAAAGCCCGCCAATGACAATATTTTGTGGCGTAGCAGGCTTGAGTAGCCAGGTATAAATCACCGCATAACCAACAAAAGTAGCGACGGTGAGCCACATGGTTAATGGATTACAGAAGATCCACAAGATGGCCATTCCCAAGCCACCGAGAATAATTGAGAAAACAGTGATGTGAAAAGGTGTCACCTCGCCAGTCGCAGACGGCCTCCAAGCAGTTCGCTTCATCTTGGCATCAACAGCTTGCTCGATTAAACAATTCATTGCAAAAGCGGCTCCTGCCAACAACCAAATCCCAACAATGCCGCCAATCAGCACTGGATAAGGCACCATGCCGGGGGTAGCCAAGAACATACCAATGACTGCACAAAATACTGCCAACTGCGTGACACGGGGCTTGGTGAGAACCCAATATTGACGCCAACGAGGCATCGCTACAGGATTGGAGGGAGTTGAACTACTCATAATGATTTAGACATCTTCATGTGAATGGGGGCAGTCCAAGAGGACCATTGGACTAAACGCACCAAACAGAACACCAATGCAGCAGAACCTGCGGTATGCATTAAGGCCGCGAGGAGAGGCCACTGAAAGACCACATTAGAGATACCAGTCAAGGCCTGGAGAACAAGCAAGCCTAATAATAACTTGGCAATCCTACCCATCCCTGATGATTTGGAATTACTTAAACGCAGGGCGCTTATTCCTAAGGCACCTAGGACAACTACAGCAACCATAGCAAATACGCGATGCGCCCAATGGATTGTCTGTAAAGCAACCGGTGTGATAGATTCACCTTGAGCATTCAAACCTAAGCTACGCCACAGAGTGAAACCTTCTTGCCAAGCTGTTTCTGGCCAAAAACGATCCATGCAAGTCGGAAAATCAGGGCAAGCTAACACGGCATAGTTAGTACTCACCCATGCACCTAAAAAGATTTGCATACCCAAAACGACTGCCGCAAGTAAAAGTAACTTTGCTGAAAGAGGCTTGCTCTGTGGGCGATTAGCTGATGAGGATTTAGTCCAATCTTGTTGCGCATAAGTCGTTAAGCACGCCAATAAAACCAAAGCCAACATCAAATGAATCGTCACAATAATAGGCTGCAATTTCAGTGTGACTGTCCAAGCACCAAATGCACCTTGGATACATACCAAAATCAGTAAGCCAATGCTCCCCAATAAAGGTTGCTTACCCAGGCTACGCAGCTTGCTCCAGGCAACTGCCACCTGAATCAAAATTAGCGCTCCGACTGTCATTGCCAAATAGCGATGAATCATTTCAATCCACGCTTTGATGACGGTCACAGGACCCGTAGGCATATTCGCTTCAGCTTGCTGGATCTCACTAATTGCATTCCATGGATTTGATGTGCCATAACAACCCGGCCAATCAGGACAGCCCAGACCAGAGTCTGTTAAGCGAGTGAAAGCGCCAAATACAATCAAGTCAAAGGTCATGAAAACCAAGACCCAATTTAACTTTTGGAAAAAGTTGTAGGCCGGCCTAGTCCAGAGATAGGCCAAAGGTAGACCTGCAAAGACAATTGCAATTGCAGCTAACTCCGCAAGCAATAGCAAGCTACTCATTACAGTTTTTCACCCTTACGATTGAGACGCAATAACTTCTCAAGATCTTTTTTAATGCTACCAAATTCTTTAGGCGAGTTGGTCACCGGAAAAATCATCATTTTGGCTGGGCTCGGATCGATCAGCTGAATCTTCTGACCTGCTCCGTCACGATTAAGCCATGCATCAAATTCAGTTCTTAATTTAGGATCTGCCGGCAAATCTACAATCTGAAATCCCGCCGTCTTTTGATCGTATGCTTGCAATACTTCTAGGTCTATTGCTTTGCCATCAGTATTGACCCAAACGAGCTGGACTCGACCACTTTCACGACCAACAGCAATGCGTAATTGGCGCATTAAAAATAGAGCCTCGAGACAAGATTCATTTTTAATAGTGCATTCCCCAGCGGGCCTTGCCACTAGCAAAGTCCACTTTCCATTAAAAGGAATATCAAACCAAGCGGGATTCATCTCCTGTACAGGCTGAACTAGGGTTCCAAAGTTAGTCTTTCCACCCTCTGGCTTAAAAACGTAATACGCCAAGTAGGAGGCAATCACTGGAGCCGCGCAAGCAAGCAACAAGAGCAGCATCTGAATACGCCCACGTCGAGTTTGCGCGTTGATCACAGATGCATCTGCTTGTGATGCTGGAATCAATAATTCTTTATCACTCACCCTCTATCTCCATTCACAGCAAGCTCTCGCCGATATTTCATGAGCCCATTAATGAGCCAAAATAAAAATCCAGTCAATGCCAAAGCAAACCACTGGAATGCATAAGCATAATGGCGATCGACTCCGTTTGTTGGGGAGGGCCAATTTCTTAGTAAACCATCCTCTTTCGAAGAGCCAGACTCTCGAACGATGAACGGAAGCTGCTTCCATTCATGGCTTTGAGCCTCAAGACCTAGATTGAAATTTTGCTCAATCCGAGGCCTTGCTTGCGTGGCTTCCTTTTTTCCCAGCTCATAAACCCTTCCAGGATGAGGGAATGCAATCCCCTCAACAGTCACCACCTCACCCAGCGTTTTAATTGGGGGTAACTCAATACGATTCTCATTATTACGAGGAGCCCATCCCCGATTGACCCAAAGTACCAGTTCTTGGCCATCTAATTTCAAAGGCATCATCACATAAAAACCGGATTGTCCTGCAGCGCCAGTACCACCCTCTGGAATGGGGCGAGGGCGGTTATCCAGCCAGATTGCCTCATCTTGAATAAAACGTCCACGGGCTAGAATTCGGCGCTCTGTGGCCTGCTCTAGGGTCAAGCTACCGGCATTCGCATTCAAAATGGGCATTTGCAGTCTTGCACTTAAGGATTCACCTAGGCGAATTTTTTGCTCTGCTCGATTTAACTGCCAAACACCAGCGCCGCAGCCAACCAAAATCACCACAAGAGCTGATAATGTAGCAACTAGACGACTAGTAATTAAGCTAGAAAAAATATTCACAAGGGTACTTTGAGATGAAATGGGTTATTCCAATTGCACTGCTAATCATTTTTGGGAGCTTAGGCTCAGCACTCTATTTCATGATGAAAGACAAGGGTCGCAGCTCAAGAATGGTTCAGTCGCTGATGTTGCGCATTGGACTGTCAATCGTACTATTCCTGGGGATTCTGATTGCCCACTACTTTGGCTACATTGAAGCTACTGGTGTGCGAGTAGGGACAAACTAAGCTTCTTGCAAAATAAATCAGGACTTAAAACAAATCGGGGCTCAACGCCCCGATTTTTATTCCCTTACATCCAGTAAACAGCGATGTACAGACCCAACCAAACTACGTCAACGAAGTGCCAATACCAAGCAGCACCCTCAAAAGCAAAATGATTTTCAGCAGTAAAGTCGCCACGCATCATACGGCGGAGAACAATCGCCAACATCAAGCCACCAAGGAATACATGGAAGCCATGGAAACCAGTCAACATAAAGAAAGTTGAGCCGTAGATACCTGACGTTAACTTTAAATTTAAGTCAGTGTAAGCATGATAGTACTCATACACCTGGAAGCCTAAAAAGATAATACCCAGAATAACTGTCGCAGCTAAGCCATTAATGGCTTTCTTCATGTGGTTTTCACGAATCGCATGGTGAGCGTAAGTTACTGTCAGACCAGAAGTCAGGAGCAATAAAGTATTAATCGTTGGAATCGGCCATGGTCCCATAGTAGTAAATTTCTCTACTAAACCGGCAGGACCATCATTAGGCCAAACAGCTTGAAAATCAGGCCAAAGTAATTTGCTTTCTACATCACCCATCCAAGGCATCGCAATATTACGCGCATAGAACAACGCAGCAAAGAATGCGCCGAAGAACATAATCTCAGAGAAAATAAACCAAGCCATAGACCAACGGTAAGAAATATCTACGTTGATACCATTCTTACCAGAGTTAGACTCAGAAATGGTGTCCCCAAACCAGTTATACAAAACAAATATCACCCAAAGCACACCGACCGCAGTTACTGGACCGCCCCAGGCTGCGTGGTTTACCCAGCCAGACATACCAGCGCCGAAAGCAAGTAAACCTAAAGCTGCCGAAGCTGGATGACTAGATAGTCCAGGAACGAAATAGTAAGGGGTTGAATTGGATGACATCTTATTCTCTCTATTCAATCAAAAAATAATCAATGGGACACAACTGCTTTAACTATCAAAAGGAGTA
>JBJOEU010000109.1:0-5098 GCA_046049115.1 Pseudomonadota bacterium | reverse complement strand
GCCTTGTCAGCCTCGATGACCCGCTGAGCCCAAGAGACCTCTGAAGCAGTAGGCATAAAGGAATCCTTCACTAGGGAGACCTGTTTTGGGTGAATACATAACTTGCCACCAAAGCCCATTCTTTTAGCGCGCTCTGCATCATCTGTGATGCGCTCAATATTGTCGGTAGATGGGGTAACCCCATCAATTGGAGGGGCAATTTGGGCTAAACGTGAGGCCAACACAATCTGAAAGCGCGCAGTTTGCAGTTCAGTTTCTTGCGCATCACAGACCATGCCTAGGTCCGCCTGCAAATCAATGTTACCTAATGCTAAGCGCAAGACTTGTTCAGAAGTTGCAATTTCATTAAGGCGATCCAAACCAATGGCCGTCTCAATCATCGGAATGATGGCTGTGTTTGGAAGGATTTGTGCTGCACCATTGATTTGGTCAAGAGACTCACTTTTGGGAATGAGTAAGCAAGCTACATCCAACTCTTGTGCCAAGATCAGGTCTGCTGCATAAAAATGACTGCCAGGAGAATTCGAGCGAATAATCAGACGCTTTTTTTGTTCCGCAGTAAACGAAGGCCAAGCCGTACGTATTGCAGCTCGGGCAGATTCTTTATCTTCGTGGGCAACTGCATCCTCTAAATCAATGATGACGCCATCGGCACCACTATCGAGCGCTTTAGCAAATCGCTCTGGGCGCGTCCCCGGTACGAATAAAAAAGTACTGCTAAAGCCAATAGGCGTATCAAGTGGATTCATGTATGTGGCTTTTATAAATATGAGAGGGGGAAATTTAGGAGATCAACATACCTATCTTGGACTCCTTGCGGATATTCCACAAGCGTTCAATTGCAGTGCTCATCTCAGTTGGGCTTGCGCCGCCACTAAATGCAGCAAGGCGCATAGCCTTATCGGTAATTTCAGCGCGACTGAGAGTATTGCCAGGATCGCCTTTGGGTTCGTCAACACGACCTTCTAAAACTTCGCCACTATTTAAATAGACTTTGACTTTGCCAATCCAGCGTTGAGGGTAGGCGCTATCCACTTCGGGATCGAGGATCATCGTGACGCGATCGCGGAATGCGCAAATAGCTTGATCATGAAAGTGCTGATCAAATTCTTGTAGACCTGCAAATTGATAGTGAGCAACCAACGCCAATACAGTCCCCATGGAGAACTTCGATTGGTGCACAGTCGCGGGATCAGTCACTGGGCCAAGTACATCAATTGCGCCCTGATGAACCAAGGTCTCTACTTTAGCGATATCGCTAGGCTTGAGGTGATGTGTCAGCATGACCTGCAACAAAGCATCTGCAGCAGGGTGAGTGTGACGACATGAGGCGTGATACTTAAAGCTTGTCTCGGCAATGGTCCAGCGACTACCCAATCGATCAATCAGTTTGCTTGGGTCTGCATCACTCGACATGCCGGCCGCTAAACCTTGATTGCCCTCCAAAATATGTTCGGCCCCAGTAAAGCCCGATTGCGCTAGATAGGCTGACATCAAGCCAGTAGAGGAGGCGTGCGCAGTATGCAATTGTTTAGAGTCGGCGGCATCGCGCAGAAATTCCCAAAGACCAGCAGATTGGGTGCCAGCAGAACCAAAGGCGTGCAGCATTTGAGTGGGGTTCAGTTTTAGTAGATGGCCTACTGCAGCGGCAGCGGCTAAGGTGCCAGCAGTACCCGTAGTATGAAATGTTTTGTAGTGTGAACGCCCTAGAAATTCGCCAACCCGAATGCCGACTTCATAGCCAACAACAGCAGCTACCAGCAGATCTTCGCCTGATGCACCAATCGTTTGTGCCGTTGCTAATGCTGCAGGAAACACCACAGTAGCGGGATGAAAGACAGAGCCATTATGGACATCATCTTGCTCTGCTACATGTGAAGCTGCGGCATTCGCAAGTGCCGCCAAGAAAGGACTGGAGTTCTTCCGGCTAATCAGAATTTCAGCAGAACCTGGATTGGTTGTATTAAAGCAGCCCATGCTTTGCGCAAAATGGGTAATCGTTTCTACTGGGCGTGAGCCTTTACCAGCGATCGCGGAGCCAAACCAATCTACTAATAAATCTTCGGTGCGAGCAAGCACATCTTCGGGGATATCGCTAAGCTTTAATTCAGAAGCAAAGGTAGCCAAGGTTTTGGATAGGTGCGGGATAGTCATAACAAAATCATTTCCTAAGCTAGAACTGCAGTGGCTTGCATAGTGAGCCAGCCTTCGTGATCCTCGGCCCAAATGGAGATCGTTTTTCCAGAAGGATCTTTCTCCAGATCAGACTTAGCGCTGACCTTAAATAGATTGATATCAAAGGTCGGGCGAATGGCACGGAACTCAAAACTCTTTAACTTACAACCCGAAATACTCTGACGCACAAGATCAACTAATAAAGTTGCAATTAAAGGACCATGCACAATTAAGCCAGGGTAACCCTCTACTTCAGTAACGTATTTACGATCGTAATGAATGCGATGACCATTAAAAGTCAGTGCGGAGTAACGAAATAACAGAACATCATCAGGAGTAATTGTTTTAGACCAAGTGGCTCCCGTAGGAGCTGGTGTGGGTGCAACTGGCTTATCGTCTGGTCCCGGAGCATCGCGATACACAATGTCATGCTCTTCAACTAAAGCCAAGCCATGTTGATTGGAGATGGTATGTTTGACCAATACAAAGATGAGATCACCAGTGCGACCTGCTTTGTGTGTAACGGATTCAATTTTGGAGACGCGTTCGATTTCATCGCCAACTGTCAGAGGGGCTAGCCATTTAACTCGACTGCCGGCCCACATGCGACGCGGTAATGGTACAGGGGGCAAAAAGCCACCACGCTTTGGATGACCATCGGGACCGATTTCTGATTGAAGGGCGCACGGCAAGAAATAAAGCCAATGCCATAACTCCGGAAGAAAGGTTCCTTTATTCGGAGCGGGATCGGGTCGATCGAGCGTAGCTGATAAAGCTCTGACAGGTGCTGCAGTAACGATGTCTTGAAGGGTCTCAGTTTTACCGAGCCATTCTTGGAGGTGGGTGATGGTTTGGGGTTCGATTCGCATAAGCACTATTATGCCAATTCCAGCCCCCAATCCACCCCTGCTAGATCAATAAAGTAGTCAGTAAGTAACTTAAAAGCCCAGCTAGGGCCGAACCGATCAATACGCTAATCACTCCTTTTTGGTACCTAAAGAGTGCTAATCCTGCAAGCAAGGTAATCACAATGGAGATCCATGAGATTGAACCGCCAAGACCATGTGGAAAAAAGACGTGATACGCAAAGAACAGACCCAGATTAGCGATGACGCCAACCACTGCTGCAGAGATGGCAGTCAGGGGCGCAGTGAAGCTCAGCTTGCCATGCGTGGATTCAATGAGTGGACCGCCGACTAGTACCAGGAAAAAAGACGGTAAAAAAGTAAACCAAGTGGCGACACAAGCTCCAAGCACTCCAAACCAAAACGGATTGCTATTACCAATCAGATGTTGAATATGGCCAGCGAGATAACCAACAAAAGCCACCACCATAATGAGTGGTCCTGGGGTTGTTTCTCCAAGCGCTAAACCATCCATCATTTGACCAGCACTGAGCCATTGAAATTGATCTACCGCACCTTGGTAGACGTAGGGCAGAACGGCGTAAGCACCACCAAAGGTGAGAAAGGCGGCTTTAGTAAAGAACCAGGCAATTTGCGGGTAGAGCGTTTTCCAACCAAAGATCAGGGCCAGGGCAATAAACGGAATTAACCAAAGCACGAGAACAATCGAGCTATGTAAAGCCAACTTCTTTTTAGAAAACTTGGCGTGGTCTGGAGTAGGGGTGTGATCATCAATCACTGCGGGAGCATGTGCCCCTGTTGATTTATCGTGAGCGGCAATTTGCTGAAAATATTCAGGGTAGCGTTTGCCACCCCAAACGCCGATCAATGCAGCAAAGATAACGATGATCGGGAAGGCCAAATTAAAAACAAAGATCGCCAGAAAGGATCCGATTGCAATCCAACGCAGTGTTTGATTATGAAGCGTGCGTTTACCAATACGCACTGCTGCGTGAAGTACGATCGCGGTGACGGCAGGTTTGATGCCAAAAAAGATGGCGGCAATCCAAGGAACTTGGCCAAAGGTGAGATAGGCCCAAGATAGGCCAATCAATATCAATAGAGATGGCAGAACAAAGAGGGTGCCAGCAATCACACCACCCCAAGTGCGGTGCATCAGCCAACCGATATAGGTGACTAACTGCTGGGCTTCAGGTCCCGGCAGTAACATGCAATAGTTGAGCGCATGTAAAAAACGCCGCTCAGAAATCCAGCGACGTTTTTCAACTAGCTCTTGATGCAGGACTGCGATTTGTCCCGCAGGCCCACCAAAACTAATAAAGCCCAGCTTGGCCCAAAACTTCAGGGCCTCGCGCAGTGGAACGCTCAAACTTCTTCCATTCCACCAACCACTTGACTAAAGCCGTTATCAACATAAATGATTTCAGCGGTGATGCCGTTAGCTAAGTCAGATAATAAGAAGGCGGCAGTGTTGCCAACATCATCAATGGTGACATTGCGACGCATTGGGGCGGTTTGTTCAACTGCTTCCAAAATCTTGCCAAAGCCTTTAATGCCGGCAGCAGCTAAAGTTTTAATCGGGCCAGCAGAGATGCCATTGGCACGAATGCCTTTAGGTCCAACTGAGCCAGCGATGTAGCGCACCGAAGCTTCGAGTGAGGCCTTAGCAAGTCCCATGGTGTTGTAGTTGGGAACGTTCCGTAAGCTACCGAGGTAAGTCAGCGTCAATAAAGAAGATTTGTCACGCAACATGGGTAAGGCTTCTTTTGCCATTGCCGGGAAGCTGTAAGCCGAGATGTCATGAGCGATTTTGAAGCCTTCACGAGAAAGACCCTCTAAAAAGTCGCCAGCAATGGCTTCACGTGGTGCAAAGCCAATTGCATGGACAAAGCCATCAAACTGCGGCCAAGTTTTGGCCAAATCCTTAAAAAGGGCAGAAATCTGCTCATCGCTGCCAACATCGCAGTCAAAAATCAGTTCGGTATTAAATTCTTTAGCAAAATCGACAATTCGATCCTTAAAGCGTTCACCAACGTAGGTAAAGGCCAATTCAGCCC
>JBJOEU010000108.1:0-5099 GCA_046049115.1 Pseudomonadota bacterium | reverse complement strand
CCAGCGCGGAATTTTCCCCAGTAGCGACGACAGTCGGTACAGGCGCCCACACGCTCACTTCTGTGGGAGCCTGTCAACATAGAACCAGTAATCAACTGAATTGCCGGGAGACCGGCAGAAGCAGCGCCCATCATCTGCGCGGGTACGGTTTTATCGCAACCACCAATCATCACTACCGCATCCATTGGCTGAGCACGTAACATCTCTTCCGTATCCATTGACATCAGGTTACGCAAATACATACTAGTGGGAGCCGCAAAGCTTTCATGAATCGAGATGGTGGGGAAATCCATCGGCAAGCCACCAGCCAACATCACGCCACGTTTTACAGCCTCAATCAGTTGTGGCATGTTGCCGTGACAGGGGTTATAAGCACTGCCAGTATTAATGATGCCGATGACGGGGCGATCCAGAGCGCTGTTGGTATAGCCAGCGCCCTTGATAAATGCTTTACGCAAAAATAAAGAGAAGCCTTTATCGCCATAGCTAGTTAAGCCTTTACGCAAACCACTCTCTGTGGGCTGTTTTTTTTCTTTATCAGTCTTGCTTGTCATAAAAAATTCTTTAACTTAAAAAAATAAATGGTTTTACTCGGCTTTGATATCAGCTTCTCTAATGACTTTTTCCCAACGCTTAACTTCAGCGGCTAGCAACTCAGCTGATTTCTTAGGCTTAGTTGGCGCTGCAGCATAAACACCCTGCTTTAGGAATGCTTCCTTCACTTCAGGATTGAGCAATAGTTTAGCGATAGCACTATTTAACTGATCAACGATAGGCATAGGTGTTCCGACTGGCGCTAAAACACCAAAGGTAGAGCTCACTTCCAGAGTGGGCATACCAGATTCAGCGGTTGTAGGAACATCAGGCAACATCGAAATGCGTTTTGCCGTTGTTACCGCCAAAGGACGTAATTGCCCGGCGTTGATAAACGGCAATGCAGCAGGGACCGTTTCCACCATCATGTTGACTTGTCCTGC
Source organism: Pseudomonadota bacterium (assembly GCA_046049115.1). Lineage (GTDB taxonomy): Bacteria > Pseudomonadota > Gammaproteobacteria > Burkholderiales > Burkholderiaceae > Polynucleobacter. The sequence continues at coordinate 4,122 of JBJOEU010000108.1, read as the reverse complement.
AACTAAATCAGTCATAGCTGGGCCACTACCCTTGTATGGCACGTGCGTGATTTTGAGGCCCGCTTCTTTTTGGAAAATTTCCGCACCCATTCTCTGCGGTGCGCCTGCGCCCGAAGAGGCGTAATTTAATTTATCTGGATTGGCTTTTGCATAATCCACCAAGCCTTTTAAGGTTCTAACAGGAACATTGGGATTCACCACCACCACCAAAGGTACAGAACCTACAATCATGACTGGGGTGAAATCTTTCAGCAGATCGTAACGTAACTTGCCCTTTTCAAGAGTGGCCATAGTGGAATGTGAAGTGACTGCGCCCATCAACAAGGTATAGCCATCTGGATTTGCCTTAGCTACCGCTTCTGCACCGATATTGCCACCAGCTCCACCGCGATTCTCCACCACTACTTGCTGCCCCAAAGATTCACCTAAATTCTTGGCTAGGATTCGCCCAATGACATCAGTAGCTCCGCCTGGGGGATAGGGAACAATGAGCTTGATTGGCCTGTCCGGATAAGCGGCATGCACCAAACCAGAAAAGGTAAGAATCAGGGTTGCCTGTGCGATAGAACGGCAAAGCCTGCCTAATTGAAAAGTGATCATTTTTGTCTCCGTGTAACAGTTTTATATTTATGCTCTCAATATACTAAACTTCGTCATGAAATCCACTTAAGCTTGCTGAACTCAATTCCACATCTTGCCAAGGACCGTTATGTCAAATATTCAACCCTTCCACCTTGCCTTTCCTGTAGACAACTTAGAGGCAGCTCGTACTTTTTACGGCAGCACCTTAGGTTGCGCGGAAGGTCGTAGCTCCGATGAATGGATTGATTTTGACTTCTTTGGACACCAATTGGTTGCCCACCTAGCACCTGAAGAATGCAGTCATGCAGCCTCAAATGAGGTTGACGGACATCAAGTTCCAGTAAAACATTTTGGAGTGGTGCTGACAATGCCAGATTGGCATGCATTGGCGGATAAATTAAGCAGCAGTGGCATGAAGTTCATCATCGAGCCACAAATACGCTTCAAAGGAAAAGTAGGCGAGCAAGCTACGATGTTCTTTCTCGATCCTGCCGGCAATGCCTTGGAATTTAAAGCATTTGAGGATCCCAGCCAGCTATTTGCTAAATAATTGGCTGAGATAAAAAACTTACTACAAGCTATCTATTGCATCAGAAAAACTGGTAACTCATACCCGCCTGAAAATTGATGGGTGCGCCAGCAAAAATCCCATCAGGACTTCTACTGGAAATATAGCGCTTGTTTAACAGGTTATTCACCACACCAAATATTTTCAAACTTTTATTGATCGCATAATTCGCACTCCAATTAACGGTGGTGATTGCAGGAATTTCCCCCAGAGTTCCAATGGAGTTTGGTAAAGCAGTATTTGCCGAATCGGCAAATTGAGATGATAGGTAATTCAGGCTCACCAAGGTGTTCAGACCATTTTTTTGATAGCTCACACCTAAGTTCGACACCAACTCTGATGTGTACGGGATACGGTTTCCATCTTTCCCCATAGATGAATTACCAATAAATTTAGCAACTGGAATATAGGTCAGGTTCCCACTCAGACCCCATCCAGATTCAAGTCCATACCCTAAAGATAATTCCATACCCTGATGCAAGCTCTTGCCGCCATTAGCTTTAGTAATACCCGCAGCAAGACTTTGATTGACGATTTGATTACTAAAGTTCATGCTAAATATCGCCGCATCATAGCTAAAGCCATTATTTGCACCGCGTAAACCGAACTCAAAATTAGTTGATCTCTCAGGATCCAATTGCTGGTCCACGCCCTTATCACTAATGGCAGTTGCTAATTGAGCGGGCGCAAATCCTTTATATACGCTCGAGTAAAGCTGTAATTCTGGGATCAGTTGCCAGCTTGCTCCAATTTGTGGGACGGTTTCTAAATTCTTTGCACTCCCTGACTTTTCAGTCAGGACATTATTTCGAGATTGGTTATAACTTTCGATACGTACCCCAGGAGTAACTGCAAAGTCTTTTGATAGCAAAAATCTATTTTGCGCAAAGAGTGCTACTGAATTGGCTTTATTTTCTTCATGGCTAGATACCCTGCCGGACTTAGCCAAACTGCGAGATGCTACTAGCTGATTTGATTGCGTCTCAGTATGCAAGCGCAGCCCGAACTCAAATTCATTATTCATGCCCATTGCCTCATAAGCATGAGTCACTCGTGAATCCACTCCAAGCATTTGAAATTCACGATTACGCCCAAACATACAGTCACTAGCTCCATCGCAAAGAGTAAAGCTAGTTTTATCCGCAGTTCGACCGCTAATACTTTGACGCCAGTAATCTCGATCCAATCGACTCCAGTAAAGTAATGTGTTCATTTTTGTCCCAGCAGCCATTTCCCACGAGTGATTCAAATCAACGGCATTTCTCTGTGTAACAAAGTAGTCATTGGGAGCGGGGTTTCCTGAAAATCGAGCATCATATTGATTTGGTCTCAAGCCGACATAAGAGGTATTAATATTATTGTCATAGTGGGTATATTTAAGGCTTAACCATTGATTTTGATCAATGGCTACCCCGCCCTTAAAGAGAATGTCGTACATCTTGAAGCCATTGCCTTGGTATCCGTCACTCTCAGACTTAATAATGTTGATACCAGCGATAGCGCCATTACTTTCTGACTTTCCGCCAGCTTCAATTTGAGCAAATTGATAACCATAGTTACCTGCTTTACCAGAGAGCTTAAAGCCCTCCTCTGGAGTCTTAGTCAGATAATTAATAACCCCACCAATATTAGACGGGCCATACTGTAAGCCTGATGCCCCCTTTAAAACTTCAATACCACTCATACGATCAACAGGCGGGCTGTAATAAGAGGCGCTGGAAATAAATAGACTGGGATGAATGGGTGCACCATCCTCCAGCAATAGCACTTTCTGACTACGACTGGGATTGAGCCCCCGAATCCCGATATTGGGAATAGAGCCTAAGCCACCTTCATCACCCCGGATGTTGATACCCGGAATAGTCTTCAGAGCATCCTGAATAGATAAGGGCTGAAGTAACTCCAACTGCTTTTGATTAATCACATCGACCGTACCCGGAATTTTCGAACGCGCATTTTCCTCGCTGCCGACAATATCCATTCTTGGTAAATCAATTTCCTTAGCCCCAATACCCGAGCTCAAAGAACACCCAAAAACCAAAGCCAAGCGTAAAGCCCAGGCCAATTTTTTTTGCTTCATATGCAATCTCCAGAGATAAAAACATCAAATCGCTGGCTAATCGCACATGAAAATACTTTTGCTGGCTAATAAATTAAGGTAATTAGCGCATCACTATTTAGTCAAAATAAGCTTCTTTAATTTAGTAATTCTTAAAATATATCTTTCGCCATCATGGATGATGACCACAGTTTTCTCTTTGCCAAATAAAGTTGCACTGGCAATCACCTTATCTAAACTTAATAAAGGATTCACGTAATCCTCTATTAAGTCATTTAGCTCTGATTTCAATTTAAGTCTCTAAGCTGAAGTGGATTGGCAGATGGTAGCAGTCAGATAAGGCCTGATTCCCTGACTCTAGGGCAGAAAATTTCCACCGTCTAACACCCTCTATGGCGGATCTATCTAGCTTTTCATAGCCTGAACTTTTGACCAACTGAACATCTTCCACGCGCCCTCGACTGTTAATACATAACTTGAGTTGAACGGCTCCTTGCTCACGCATACGTCTGCTCAAAAGGGGGTAATTTGGCTTTGGATTTAAAAATATGTCTCTATCACGAAAGCTTTTAACTGCAGGGGATGATGCAGTTGACTCATGTGTACCTGAGTCCTTCGCAGTAGTTGATGCAAAGTCATTATGTGTGACATTAATATCCTGAGATTGTTTTGATACTTTGGATACGACGCGCCGATCAAGCGAGTCTCTCAAGCTGAGAGCTAGTCTCTCTGGCACAAAAGTCTGCGGTACCTGCTCTTGAAATCTTCCCACTCCAAAAATAATGGAAATATGTGCCCCAATCACCCAAAGAGGAATAAGTTTAGAAGCACTAATCTGTAATTTTTTTCCGATCAAGAAACAAAGCCCTTAAATACATCAACTCAATAATGAAAGATGATAATCATTCTCATT
>JBJOEU010000107.1:0-5108 GCA_046049115.1 Pseudomonadota bacterium | reverse complement strand
CGAATAAATCCCTCTACCGTAGCAAGATCTAAATCGTCTTTCTTCCAGGCCTTAAGGACAGCAGCAATCACCTCTCTGGGATTGAGCAACTTTAAATTCATTGAGCTAGAGAGTAAGGAGTGCCAACCAAACGGTGTATCCGTCCACATTGCATCTTCATGAACACCAAAGGTTGCCAAGCGATGTTCCACAAACCCTTTAAGCGCCTGCAAAGCTTGTGCGCGCGTGACTGGCCACTGAAAGTGCTCCAGAGATCCAGGATGTTTTGGAAATTTTTTCTCAACCAGTGCAATGACTTCTTGGGTAATGTCATCGGGCTCAAATAATTCTGGTGGCGGAATTAAGCCTGGTCCTTTTTTCGGAAACGGCTTGCGATTATCTCGATCGAAATTCCACTGACCACCTTCAGGATTGCCCTCTTTATCAACCAAGATATTGTGAGTCTTACGCATCAGTCGATAGAAATACTCCAAACGCAATTCTTTCTTGCCTGCAACCCAATTCTCAAACTCATGACGTGAGCAATAGAAATGGGGATCTTCTTGCATTTCTAATTCGATGCTTAATTCAGATGTCAAATTCTCTATTTCGCACTTGAGTCGATACTCCCCCGGCTCAAGACATACCAAGTGTGTAAATTGTTTCTTGGAAATCAGATCGCGTAGCGTATCGCCAATTGACTGCGCAGACTGCTTGATATAGATCAGCGGCACACCCCGCTCTTCAAGCTGCTCAGCAAAATGCCGCATTGCCGATAAGAACAAAACGATTTTGGCTTTGTGCGACCAAACATATTGAGCCTCATCGATAGACTCAATCATGACGACTTGCTCAGTCTTGGGATTGAGGTTTTTTAATATCGGGCTATCGATATCTAACTGGTCACCCAGAATGAGAACAAGCTTTTTCAATTCAAATCTTTCAAAGAGATGCTAAATACTGGGTATAAAGTGCGCAACATCATAAGCCTACTTAGCGCTTGTAAAAACTGAGAGTCACTTCACCCAGATTGATACCAAATTTGCTCATTTGCGCCTTATTAATCATTACCTTAGGTGTGACTAAGTACATCCAGTCATTAAATTGCACATGGTAGATAGAATTATCTACGGGCAGCGCCAAGGTGTAAGACCAGTTCAATGCATTACCAGCGGATTCTCCCAAAGCCTCGCCAATCACATCATCTGCAGTACCAATGTATTTGCCTGGGGCCGTTTCAACCAAAGTCCAAATGCGCTTTTGCTTCGTACCATCGGAATACTCAAAGCTCTCATCCAAAATACCTGTCTTTTTACCATTCACAACTGACCACTTAGCAACTAATAAAACGGTGAAGCGTTTTTTAACTTCACCACTACGATCGGTAAAGATGCCATACGCATCAATCGTGCCGTTGAAGTATTCGCTGAGATCAAGCTTGGGCGTTTCTTTTGCATATTGATTGACTGAAGGTGAGGAGCAACCTAATAGGCCAAATGCAATTAAAAAAATAGCTAAATACTTTTTAAGGAAAAAGGTTTTAGACATTAACAGGCTCCAGTGATTAGTGGGGGTGGGCAACCGTTGCCCAGTAATTCAGATCTTAGCTTTGGTACGCTCGTTTTAGAATCAAGCCAAATCCCGAAGAATGCCTTTGAAAAATCTGCCCCCGGAAATTGAGCAATTTTCTTACCGTCATAAAAAAAAGTGGTGCCTTGTTTTGGTGAGTAGACTCCAGTGAGCGTTTGTCCAGGTTCAATGTTAGGCAAAACTGCAGCGAGCTCTTTTCCCCAAATGACGGACTGTGCTTCAGATACACCAATGCCCTTCATTTCATCAGCAGTACGGCTTGCGATGGCCGCCCCAGAAAATGATTTTTGATATTTAATGTCCAAGGCAAATTCCGCAGAATCCTTACCCGCAGGGCGATACAAAGTCGCGTCATAAACATGAAAACCCCAAAAGTTCAGGCGGCCAGTACCCTGAGGCTGCACTTGATTTATGACGCCCTCAATGTGCGCCAAGCTCTTAGCCGATATGGGAGAACTCAGTAGGGTTAAAGATAGCCAGAGTGCGGCACTACCTTGTGAAATTATTTTCATCATCGTCCCTTTATTTATGTTTACGAGTTGCATTCACCAACCATAAAGCAGGCGGTCCAAATAGACCTGAAATGGTATGTCGGTTCTTGGCAAAAAAATGATAGGCTTTAGTCAGTAAAGGGCGTAGGCTTGGTCGAGAAAACAACCATGCCAACTTCGGTAAATTCGCTCTCGCATAGGCGGCCGAGAAAACATCCACACCATTAATCAGTTCACCATCGTCATACTGAGCGTACATAGAATCTAGGGCCTGTTGGCAAGATACGCCAACTTCATCAGCGCTATAACGATTTGAGTTCACATCTACAAAGCTCAGTAAACCCGCTTGATTACGACCAGACAAAAACAGAATCTCTGCCTGACAAAGAGGGCAAAGGCCATCGTAGAACATGGTCAGTTTCTTCATGGCTATTACTTCTGCTTGTATTGCATCGAGCAATAGGCGCGGGTTACCAACTTACTTCTTAAGGCGACATGCTTGGTTGCCCTACCGGTTACCCGCTGACGCCATAGATTAAATGAGCCTCTCTTGAGCTCTTTGCGCATCAGCGCAATGACTTGTGGCTCAGATAGCCCAAAATGTTGCTCAATCGCATCAAATGGCGTGCGGTCTTCCCATGCCATCTCGATCACCCGCGAGAGATCTGCGGCGGAGAGTGTTTGAGTTAACTTAGTGCCCATTAAGCAAGTTTAAGACTTATTCAATAAACTAGCTGAGTCCCCTTTCTCCCGTCACTAAAGCCTCTTTATTTATGCCCCTAGTTCCACAACCCTTTCGTGCTTTGATTATTGGATCCTCTGGAAGCATTGGAACGGCGTTTATGGAGCTATTGGAAGCCTCCCCTAATTGCGAGCTTGTTTGCGGCCTAAATCGTCACTCGGCGCAACCAATCAATTACCAAGATCTCACTACGATTGAATCCGCTGCAGCTAGCCTTATTCAAGAGGGCCCTTTTCAGCTCATTATCAATACGATTGGTGTATTGCACTCTGAGCACTGGATGCCTGAAAAGAAATTGGATGATCTCAACGCTGAACAGTTGCAGATATTGATGCAGACCAATGCTATTGGCCCTGGACTCACAATCAAGCATTTCTCCAAATTACTCGACCCAGCGGGGTCCGTCATGGCAACCCTCTCCGCTAAAGTAGGCAGTATTGAGGACAATCGTTTGGGGGGCTGGTTTAGCTACCGCGCCTCTAAAGCGGCCCTGAATATGTTGATCAAAACAGCCTCAATTGAATTTGCCAGAACCAAACCCAATACAGCCCTGGTTGCCCTGCATCCGGGGACGGTAAGCTCCCGTTTATCTAAGCCATTTAAGGGCGAACAAATAGGTCGACCTGCTTTAGATGCGGCGAGCGATATGCTTGCGGTATTACTCTCGCTTCAAAAAACTGATTCTGGTAGTTTTCTAAGTTACTCCGGAGAAAAGTTACCTTGGTAACCCAATCGCTAGTATGAAATTTTTACCACCCTTACTTGTTGTAATAGCCACCCTTATTGGAACTAATGGTGGCGCTCTCGCCCAAACTGAGTTGGCCAGCGCAATGCAAGATGGCCAACATGTCTTACTCATGCGGCATGCTGATGCACCAGGGTATGGAGATCCAAGAGGTTATCAATTAACGCAGTGCTCTACCCAACGCAATCTAGGTGAAACAGGCAAGCGCCAGGCTCAACTGACTGGTGAATGGCTAGCCAAGCAAGGTATTAGCAAAGCGCAGGTCTACAGCAGCCCTTGGTGTCGTTGCTTTGATACGGCAATCCTTCTAAATAAAGGTGCTGTTACTAAGGAAGCAGCACTGGGTTCTTTTTTCGACGATATGAGTCAGGCCAAAAAACAAACTGATGATTTAGCCAAGCTGATTCACGATGAGCGCATCAAATATCCAAAAGCACCAATCATCATGGTGACCCACCATGTCAATATCCAATCCTTTACTGGCAAGGTTCTGAATTCCGGGGATATGATTTTGGTAAGAGTAAATTCATCTGGTCAAGCTTTGTCCCATAAGCTCTACCCTAGCCCGTAGCTTGATGCATCAATCTATCAATCCATCAATCCATCAATCGTCCATACATCACCACTTAAAGAGCATTCATGTCTACTGAACTACCCCTCAATGTTTTAGGTCAACCCTTGGTTGCGTGCTCATTTGATCCACTCACTGGTTTTTTTAGGGACGGTTGCTGCAAGACCAATGAACAAGATCTTGGTAGTCACTTAGTCTGCGCGATTGTGAGTAATGACTTTCTACAATTTAGCCTCAAGCGTGGCAACGATCTCATTACCCCACGTCCTGAATATCAGTTCCCAGGACTGATTGCTGGAGATCAGTGGTGTCTTTGTTTGAACCGCTGGATTGAGGCCTTAGAAGCCAACTGTGCGCCTAGGATTAAGCTGGAGAGTACGCACATCAAAGCTTTGGAGAAAGTCTCGCTAGAAGTACTAGAACAATATGCAGCGGTAGAGCAGCTATAAAACCCTATTAGGGTGAGAGCCAAAGTTTTCGGTAGATTTCTTTTGGATCGTGGTCTTGAGTTTGCTTGGCCACATTAAAAGGTCTACCACCCCTAGGATCCGTTCCGCGTCCAGCAATGTAAAGCCAATTTCCTTGATTGCTATAGACGTCATAATCAATTAACTGAGACTCAAACCACGCTGCACCTGCACGCCAATCGCCTTTCATATCGTATATCCAATAACTAGCCACAATCTGACGCATACGATTCGATAGATAACCACTCTGCCGCAACTCGCGCATACCTGCATCAACTAAAGCAGTACCCGTGGTACCCGTGCGCCATTGTTCAAAGCTGGGCGCATAAGATGGCTTTACGGGTACGCCAGTTAAGCCGCTGGCGCGATACAGCTGCTGACCATACTTGAAATGAATAAAACGGAAGTAGTCACGCCAAAGTAATTCAAACCAAAGCCAATAGGTCCCATCATTTGCGCCATAGTGATTTTCATACTCATTGATTTGCGCTGCGATATCCCGCGCTGAAATGCAACCTAAAGC
>JBJOEU010000106.1:0-5138 GCA_046049115.1 Pseudomonadota bacterium | reverse complement strand
AGGGCATGTTTACACACTCATCAAATCAGTTTCAAGAAATCATCGATTTCATGCTCACAGAAGCCAAAAGACGGGGCGCCTCAGATGCTGTCGCCGAGGTTTCTGAAGGTCAAGGCCTCTCGGTTACCGTTCGTAAAGGCGAGGTCGAGACAATTGAGCAAAGCTTAGATAAACAGGTTGGCGTAACGGTATTTTTAGGTCATCGTCGCGGCAATGCCAGTACCAGTGATTTCTCAAAGGATTCTTTAAAAGCGACTGTTGAGGCTGCATACCATATTGCTCAACATACAGCGGAAGATCTGTGTGCCGGTCCTGCTGAAAAAGAACTGCTTGAAAAACATCCGCTCGATCTCGATTTATTTCATCCATGGGATTTGGATTCGGCGACGGCAATCGATATTGCGCGTGCTGCTGAAGGCGCTGCCTTTGCGGTCAGTAAGCAAATTAAAAATAGCGACGGCGCTTCGGTATCGGCCCATCATGCACACTTTATGATGGGAACCAGTCACGGATTTATGGGTGGCTACCCATTCTCACGCCACTATATTTCTTGTGCACCCATCGCAAATGAGGGTGGCAAAAAGTCACTCATGCAGCGGGATGATTGGTATTCCAGCTCACGTATTCCTGGGGAGTTGGCTGATCCGGCTGCGATTGGTAAATACGCAGCAGAGCGTGCACTCTCGCGCCTCAAGGCAAGATCGCTCAGTACTCGCCGTTGCCCAGTTATTTTTGAAGCTCCTTTGGCTGCTGGTCTGTTGGGTGGATTAGTGCAAGCGGTATCTGGCGGTGCTTTATATCGACGCTCTAGTTTTCTATTGGATAGCTTAGGTAAACAAGTATTGCCAAAACATGTCAGCCTTTTTGAAAATCCTCACCTCAAAGCAATGACAGGAAGCGTACCTTTTGATGAAGAAGGCGTGAAGACTTCGGCACGAACCGTGGTTGAAAAAGGGATTTTGCAAGGTTATTTCTTATCCACGTATTCCGCCAGAAAGCTCGGAATGAAGACGACTGGTAATGCCGGTGGATCTCACCATCTGACCTTACAAAGCCGCAAGACTCCGAAGGGTGGGCTGCCCGCACTCCTTAAAGAGATGGGTACAGGTTTACTGGTTACCGAACTCATGGGGCAGGGCGTGAACTATGTCACTGGTGATTACTCACGCGGTGCCTTTGGTTATTGGGTAGAGAACGGTGAAATTCAATATCCAGTTGAGGGCATTACGATTGCCAGTAATCTGCGAGACATGTTGATGGATATTCAGATGATTGGTAGCGACACACTGATTCGGGGTACCAAGGAGACAGGCTCCATTCTGATTGGATCAATGACGGTTGGTGGTAAGTAAAGCAACTTCATAAAAATATATAGAACATTAGTAATAAAAAACTATTCTGGAGGAGAAGACAATGCAAAGACGTTCCTTTTTAAAGAAAGCCACTATTGGTGCAGGCGCAGCAGCATTGGCAGCACCATCGATTGCGCAGAGTTTACCAACGCTCAATTGGCGTTTAGTCTCCAGCTTTCCTAAATCTTTAGACACTTTATTTGGGACTCCAGAGGTATTTGCCAGCGCTTTGCGCAAAGCTACTGATGGTAAGTTCAATGTCAAAGTATTTGCTGCTGGTGAAGTAGTTCCAGCTCTGCAGGTATTAGATGCTGTTCAAAACGGCACAGTGGAGTGTGGCCATACCGCTAGCTATTACTACTTAGGCAAAAACAGCGCATTTATTTTTGATACAGCAGCGCCTTTTGGTATGACAGCGCGCCAGCAAACCGCCTGGATGTTGCATGGCAATGGTATGAAGCTGATGCGCGAGCTCTACGCCAGCTACAACATTGTTAATTTCTTAGGCGGACAAACGGGTACTCAAATGGGCGGATGGTTTCGTAAGGAAATTAAATCCCCAGAAGATCTCAAGGGACTTAAATTTCGTATCGCTGGTTTTGCAGGGCAAGTGCTGGCGAAGTTGGGTGTAGTGCCACAACAGTTACCTGCTGGTGAAATTTACTCAGCACTAGAAAAAGGCACGATTGATGCCGCTGAATTTGTTGGCCCCTATGATGATGAGAAGTTGGGCTTGGCCAAAGTAGCTAAAAACTATTACTACCCTGCATTTTGGGAGGGCGCGGCTGGGCTTTCATTCTTGGTGAACAAGAAGCAGTGGGATTCATTGCCACCTTCATACCAAGCGGCATGGGAAGCGGCATGCTTTGAGGCGCATGTGGATATGTGCGCTAAGTACGATGCCTTAAATCCACCAGCGCTACAGCGCTTAGTACAAGGCGGCGCAGTATTGCGTAAGTTCAATACCTCTGTGATGGATGCCTGCTTTAAGGCAAGCCAAGAAACTTATGCCGAAGAGTCCGCCAAGAATCCCCAATTTAAGAAAATCTTCGAAGACTATCGTGTGTTCAGAAACATGGAAGCGCAGTGGTTCAATGTTGCCGAGCAAGCCTTCTCCCAATACAGTTTTGCTAAGAAGCTTTAAAGTTCAAGCTGCGGGTGAAAAACTTTAGCTGCAGATAAAGAAAAACCACCTTCGGGTGGTTTTTCTTATCGGGCTGAATGTAAAAATTTACTGTCGTTTAAATACCCGTTTTCCATTGACCCAGGTTTCGTTCACTTCAATGTCTCTAATTTTGTAGGCATCCGTTTTCATTGGATTCCGATCAACGATAGCGAAGTCAGCATATTTACCCTCTTGAATCGATCCAATCTTGTCATCCATCTTTAGTTGATAGGCGGCATCAATCGTGATGGCTTTGAGAGCGTTATTGATGGAAATCTTCTGACTTGGGTTCAGCACCTTTTGGGGTGAGACTTGCCATAAACGAGCAGCACCTTCGGAGGCGTACTTCAGTGGATGTATTGGTGATACGGGTGAGTCGCTATGGTATGCAAAATGCATGCCTCTTTTAATCAAGCTCGCGCTAGGGTCAATTCGATCCGCTCTTTCTGGTCCAATGAGATGATTGTGAAACGCCTCACCCCAATAGTCAGTATGTCCAATGGTGAATCCAGGAACAACTCCAAGCTTTGCTGCTTTATCAATTTGCGCTTCAGTTGGCACAGTGAAGTGCTCAATTCTCAATCTTGTTTTAGCGTCATCCGGTTTGGTAACCAACTTCGCAAAAACATTTAAAGTTTGTTCAATCGACTTATCGCCATTTGAGTGAACAGAGAGTTGCCAGCCCTGATCAAATCTTGGCTTGGCAAGATCGTATAGCTCTTGCTCAGTGAAGTTAAGGGTGCCTGTATTACTTGTACCCGCTGGGTAGGCATATGGCTTACTCATTGCGCCAGTCAAGCCTTGGTTAGACCCATCAGCCACAATTTTGACGCCGATTAATTTAAAGATGTCATCGCCTTGCCCTGGCTTGTACTTATTGTTCGTGGTTGGGTATGCATTTGAATACATATAACCCCTCACCCGAACCGGAAGCTTGCCGCTTTGGGTCATGGCATTAAACAGGGCGTATTCCTTATCAACGCCAAGGTAACCGCCTACGGTGATTTCTGCTGAAGTAGTGACGCCTTTGCTGACCAGTCTTTGACCAACCTTAGCAACAGCTTGTTCAACTACCTCTTGAGTGGGTGGCGGCATCTTATCGAGGAATAAATAAAAAGCAGGTGATTCATACACCACGCCAGTTAATCGGCCCTTGCTATCTCTGAGTAACTTACCACCCTTGGGATCTGGGCTGGAATCAGTTAACCCCGCCATTTCTAGAGCCTTATGATTTACATAAGCAATATGCATACTTTGATTCATAACAAAGATAGGCTTGGTGGTAGATACTTTATCCAATATGTCCGCAGTCAATTCCGACATAAATGGCTCTGTTCTGGATGGGTCAACGCCAAAGGCATTGATCCATTCACCATCTTTAAAGTTTTTACTATAGGCAGTTAGCTTCGCTACCAAGCTATCTAAGGTGTCATGGGGCATTGTGAAGTTGGAGAGATTGAGGAAGATCTCTTCTGAAAATGCGGTGCCTATGATGTGTACGTGTGGCTCAACTAAACCAGGCATTAAGGTTTGCCCATTCAGGTTAATCAGCTTTGTATCTTGTCCTTGCAGAGTCTTGAGCTTGGCTAGAGAGCCAACCTTGATGATTTTTCCACCTTGAACTGCTACAGCCTCTGCAGTAGCTTGTGATGTATTCATCGTAACAATGTCACCACCATAAAAAATAGTGTCTGCATTGCTTTTCGCAAAAATAAAAGTGCATTGGGATATCAGTAGAGCAGAAAGTAGTTTTGATGAAAATTTCATGGACACTTCCTTTGAAAGGCTTATTAAAAACGAATGAATGACAGAGCGATATTTTTATTTACGCTCAAGCGTAATGAAGTTAAATGTAATTTCACCCTCAGATGCCGGAGTACGTTCCATTTCTTTCCAATCGGATGGATTGGGCACTTCAAAGAAAGTATCGCCACCGTCTATGTCAATATCAATTTCGGTGATAAATAAGCGATCTGCCATTGGGAATGCTTGAGTAAAGAGCTGCTCCCCACCAATCACAAATACCCGTGGGAATTCACTCAAGGTAGCAAGTGCTGCATCCAGGGAGTTCACTACTTCTGCACCTGTTAGTTGCAGCTCAGTATTGCGGCTCACTACAATATTGCGACGCCCCGGAAGAGGGCGACCAATCGACTCCCAAGTCTTGCGACCCATAATGACGGGGTGACCCATTGTTACCTTTTTGAAGAACTGTAGATCAGCAGAAATCTTCCAAGGCATTTGATTGTCTTTGCCAATCACGTAATTACTTGAGCGGGCAACAATCATCGAGATAGCGGGGTGCTTATTTGCGGTCATAGGTAATCTAATTTCTTAAACAGCTACAGGAGCTTTAATGGCGGGATGGGATTCATAGCCGGTGATTTCAAAATCTTCGAATTCGTAATCAAAGATCGATTCTGGTTTGCGCAAAATATTGAGCTTGGGCAGCGGGAAGAAGTCTCTTGATAGCTGAAGGTCGACTTGCTCTAAGTGATTGCTATAAAGATGGCAGTCGCCACCAGTCCACACAAAGTCGCCAACTTCTAAATTGCACTGCTGCGCCATCATGTGGGTTAGCAGGGCATAGCTAGCAATATTGAAGGGCACACCCAAGAAGA
>JBJOEU010000105.1:0-5149 GCA_046049115.1 Pseudomonadota bacterium | reverse complement strand
AATCCAAAGTCTAAGTTCCAAGCTTTATCCGCCCCCTGAATGCCAAACAAAGCAGCGCCAAGTCCATCGATATAGAGCATCCAGCGATAAATTTGCGGCTGTGTAAAAAAAGATTCCGCCACAAAAGTCACAACGCATGCGGCCAAGGCTACCCAGATATAAATTTGCGCAATTGACCAAAATGCAGGGACATCCAAAATGATGTCCCTCAGCGTTCCCCCACCAATGGCGGTAATCACACCCAATACCATGACGCCGAAAAGATCGACACCCCGATCAGCAATAGCGAGTACACCAGTAACTGCAAAAGCAACCGTGGCAATGATGCCAATCCAGAAATTAATTTGATCCATGGTGTCTAGTCTAAATCACCGACTCCAGCCAATCAATGAAGTCCTGAATATACTGAGGGTAATTGCATCAAGGAAAATGTATGAACACTCAGCTTTATAGTTTTTGGCGTAGCTCAGCAGCTTTTCGGGTGCGCATTGCACTGAACTTAAAGGGCATGGATTATGAAATTATTCCAGTACATCTTCTTAAAGATGGCGGTGGACAACGTGCCCCCGAATATGCAAGCAAGAATCCTAATCGTCTAGTCCCCCTTTATACCGATGGCACTCAAACGATTCACCAATCGCTTGCCATCATTGAATACCTCGATGAGGTTCAAAAAAATCCTCCATTACTACCCCAGTCTGCAATGGATCGAGCATGGGTTCGTGCAATTGCAATGGACATTGCAGTTGAAATACACCCAATAAACAATTTAAGGGTATTGCGCTATCTCATGAAAACCTTAGGCGTGAGTGCGGAGGCAAAAGATATCTGGAGTCAACACTGGATGACTACGGGTTTAGAGAGCTTAGAGAAGCAATTAAGTGCAGACACGAGAGTGGGTCGCTTTGCATATGGTGATCAACCTGGCTTGATTGATATTTGTTTGGTGCCACAAATCTTTAATGCGCTCAGCGCAAAGATGGATATGGAAGGCTATCCAACGCTAATGAAAATATTTCATCAGTGCATGACGCTACCGGAATTTATTGACGCCTCTTGGGAAAATCAACCAGATGCTGAGGGATCAAACCCCCCTACTCCACCACAAAAATAAAGATAGTGTTAATAAAGATCCCACTGTAGTTAAGAGCACCACTCGAGAAATCGTTCGACCATCTGCGTTGTAATACTGTGCCAACATAAATGGGCCGGTACCAGTAGGAAGCGCAGCTAGTATTACAACAGCACTCACCCATAAGCTCGGTAAATCTAAGATTGGCCCTGCAATCAACCAAGCAACTAGTGGCTGAATAATGAGTTTTGCGAAACTGATACCCCACGCTTGCTCCGGTGCTGACTTTTCTTTTTGCATCAAAAATAGGCCAATAGAAACTAGTGCACAAGGGGTTGCCGCTGCAGCCAAGAAAGCAATGACTTGCGCTAATGGCTCATATAAAAGCAAATTCGTAAACGACCATAACAAGCCCGCCACCGGGGCAATCAATAGTGGATTTGTACCTAGTGACTTCAGCACACTCCAAATAATTTCATGAGATTTTTTATGGGACTGTATGCCGACCTCAATGAGGACCGTCGCAATAGCAAACATTACAAATACGATAAAAGTAGCAATGATTGCAGGAGCCAAACCATCTTGACCAAGCGCCAAAATACAGAGCGGTATACCCATGTATCCCGTGTTGGAGTAGGACGCACTCAAACCTGAAAAACTTGCGGCCGCTAAATCTCGGTTGCGAATCCAGCTGACTAGCAACACCAAAATAAATACTAGCAAGCAACTCAGAAAGAAAGCAGCAATAAATCCCGGCTGCCACAATGTTTGCCAGCTACTGCTTGATGCGAAATTAAATAATTGAGCAGGCAAGGCAAGCCAAACGACAAAGCGATTTAATTCAATCGATGCGCTTTCACCTAACTTACCGGTTCTGCCACAAATGTAGCCAATGAGAATCAGCGCGAATACTGGAAAGACAACATTGAAAACGTAGAACAATTTAAATGTGCTTTTTTTAGATCAAGCAATTTTCTTTAGGGTCTTCTGGTATCGCTGCGCATTTTTGACGTAACGCCCGGCAATATCTTCTATACCCGCAATCTGCTCTGGTGTTAGCGTCTTCACTGCCTTTGCGGGTGAACCCAAAATCATTGAGCCATCAGGAAATTCTTTACCCTCAGTGACTAATGCACCAGCACCCACTAAACAGTTCTTACCAATTTTGGCGCCATTCAGAATCACGGCACCAATCCCGATCAAACTGCCATCGCCAATTTGGCAACCATGCAGCATCACTTGATGCCCAACGGTAACGTGCTTGCCAAGGATGAGGGGATAGCCAGGGTCGGTATGCAAGATGGAGGCATCTTGCACATTACTACCCTCGCCAATTTGTATCAGATCGTTATCGCCACGGATTACGACCTTAGGCCACACACTCGCATTTTTGTGAAGCTCGACTCTACCAATCACTTCTGCGCTCTGCGCAACCCAAGCTCCATCGTCTAAGCGGGGAGCATTTCCATCTAGTTCAAATATAGCCATGACTCATTATAAGTAATGGCTATATTTAAGACGGCCTACCAATTAGACTCACGATCCGGACTTGCAGAAATCCGGTGAATACTTAAATCAGCACCTTCGTACTCTTCTTCTTGTGACATCCGGATACCTAAAACTGCTTTTAGTAATCCATAGACCACAAAACCACTTACGAGTGCAATTCCAACCCCCAAGCCAGTTCCAATCAACTGCCCCAAGAAAGTGACTCCGCCAAGACCGCCCAGCGCTTTTGCCCCAAAAATACCCGCAGCCAAGCCACCCCATAAACCGCATAAACCATGAAGTGGCCAGACGCCCAACACATCATCAATCTTCCAGCGGTTTTGTACCAAGGTAAACATATAGACAAATAGGGCTCCTGCAATTAAACCCACCACCAAAGCACCCATCGGGTGCATAAGGTCTGAGCCAGCACAAACTGCTACCAAGCCAGCTAAAGGCCCGTTGTAAGTAAAGCCTGGATCATTGCGACCAATCACCCATGCAGCCAAAGTGCCACCAACCATCGCCATCAGTGAATTCATAGCCACTAAGCCGCTGACTTTATCGATGGTCTGAGCACTCATGACGTTAAATCCAAACCAACCTACCGCCAAAATCCAAGCACCCAATGCCAAGAACGGAATACTGGATGGTGGATGTGCGGCTACGTTGCCATCCTTGGTATAGCGACCACGACGAGCGCCCAAAAGAATGATGGCTGGCAATGCAATCCAACCGCCCACTGCATGGACTACAACCGATCCCGCAAAGTCATGAAACTCTTCGCCGGTCAGCGCCTTGATCCAGGCTTGAATACCGTAATGCTGATTCCAGGCAATACCTTCGAAAAAGGGGTAGATGAATCCCACCAAAATAAAAGTAGCAATCAATTGAGGATTGAACTTCGCACGCTCCGCTATACCGCCAGAGATAATCGCTGGAATAGCAGCAGCAAAGGTTAGTAAGAAAAAGAATTTGACTAGTTCATAGCCATTTTTCTCAGCCAGGATTTCGGCACCAGAGAAAAAGTCAACGCCGTAAGCAATACTGTAACCAATGAAGAAATAGGCAATGGTTGACACTGCAAAGTCCACCAAGATTTTGACCAAAGCATTTACTTGGTTTTTTTTACGAACAGTACCAAGCTCAAGAAATGCAAATCCCGCATGCATAGCCAGAACCATGATGGCGCCGAGCAAGATAAATAAGACATCACTGCCTGATTTCAAAGTTTCCACCGAAATAACTCCCCATGTTTTTTGCATCATTATGGGGAATATTGAGACCGAATTGGGTCCCTAGTGCACTCATTTAGTGCAATTTTATGCTCTAAATATGGTTTATCATCAAATTTACATACACCCAAGGGAGAACCCATGAAAAAAGCTCTAGTTCTATTGGCCGCCTTAGGCGCATTTTCTGGCTTAGCTCAGGCTCAAGAAAAAATTCCGGTTCTCAGTACGCAAGAACTTATAAACGTTTGTAAATTGCCAGCGAGTCCAGAATCCCGAAGCTTTTGCGTAGGCTATACAACGGCTATTTACGACACTTATTTGGCTACACGTCACCCGCAGCGCGCAAAGCCTTATATCTGCGTAAAGCAACCAGCACCGTCACGTGATGAAGTCATTGGTGAATTTGTAAAATTTGGCCAGACTAACCAACAGGCTTCTGACAAACCAGCAGCAGGTGTTTTCTTAGGCTTTTTGGCATCACGTTTTCCTTGCGCCAAAAAATAATTCAAGCCATTTAGCCAATTCAATTTATAGATATAAGGAACAGTTGATATGAAAAAAATTATCGCTATTACTGCGACAACCCTCGCAATCGCAGGTTGCTCTAACATGAGTAATACAGAGCAACGTACTTTATCTGGTGCTGGTATCGGTGCAGCTGCTGGTGCAGTTGGCACAGCCATTTTCCATGGCAACCCAATCTGGGGTGCAGTCGGTGGAGCGGCAGTTGGTGCAGCCTCTGGTTACGTATACGACGCCTACAAAAAAGAGCAGGCTTCCGAATACAACTCTGGTTACAACGCAGGGAAAAATAATCAACCTGCTAAAGCGCCTCAGTAATACTTAGGTGGCTTTACAAGCTAGATTAAGTTCTAGTTGCAGCAAAATAAAAAACCCGACTTGCATACAGCAGGCCGGGTTTTTCTTTAAGCCTTGAGTTTATTAAGCTAGTAAGAGCTGATTAATGCGCTTTACATAAGCAGCCGGATCATTCAATTGACCACCCTCTGCCAAGAGGGCTTGATCAAATAAGACCTGAGTCCATTGATCAAAGTGCTGATCATCTGACTTCAACTTGAGGAGTAAAGAATGCTCTGGATTAATCTCCAAAATGGGCTTAGTATCTGGCGCTTGCTGGCCTGCTGCTTTGAGCATACGCAATAAGTTTCCGGAGAGTTCATTCTCATCAGAAACTAAACAGGCTGGAGAATCAGTTAAGCGGAATGTCACACGCACATCCTTCACCCTGTCTTCTAATACCGCCTTCATACGATCGAGCAAATCCTTGAAATTCTTCTCAGTTTCTTCATGCTCCTTCTTTTCATTCTCATCACTGAGGCTACCAAGATCTAGT
>JBJOEU010000104.1:0-5176 GCA_046049115.1 Pseudomonadota bacterium | reverse complement strand
ATCGCTGCTTCAGTAATAGCAGTGCTACTGAAATGGCCTATGCGTCCACCATCCAGATGGCAATCGATCTAAAGACTAGGGGTGGTGATGTGATGGATATAGCATCGAGATTGCAGTCCGTATTTTTGACTCAAGATGTCACCAATCGCAGCTCAAATGACAAAGCCGCCGGCGATCTAAAGAAATACCTCAAAAAAGAGGGTGAACCAGATCGCGAGCAAGAGCATGTCACTTATAAACAAGCTTGGGCAGTAGCTTTCTTAGAATTTGTGGCTTGGCAAAAAGAGCAAGAGGCCTTCGCGCTCAATGAAGCTTGGTTTGTAATGAGCGCCGCAATGATGGATCACGTTCATGTGACTAAAGAGTCTATGCGTGTGCGTGACTTCGATGATCTGGAGATTGGTGTTAGTCAGTTAATGGCAGACTCTGGTAATGCAGCCTACTTGCAGTCGAGGCTAGATGCGAAGTACAGACATATCTTGGTGGATGAGTTCCAAGACACCAACCCCTTGCAGTGGCAAATTCTGCGGGCATGGCTAGAGGGTTACGGTCAGGATGAATCTAAGCCCACCGTCTTTATCGTAGGAGATCCCAAACAATCAATTTACCGATTCCGCCGTGCTGATCCGAGATTGTTTAATGATGCGCAGGCTTTCTTGGTAAAAGAAATGAACGCAGCCTCATTAAACCAAAACACGACCCGCCGTAATGCACCAAAAATTAATGATGCAGTCAATCAGATCTTCGGTGCTGAACAACTACCAGAGTCATATCCATTTACCAAGCAAAACACTTTATGGAAAGCGCCAGGAGGCAATACTGCAGAAGGGCCATATTCAAGCGAGGGTGAAGCCTATTTATTGCCTCTCGTGAGATACAAAGCCGAAGAGCTGGAGCAAAGAGCAGGCAACGCTTTTGAGCAAGCCATTGTGGATGCAAGGCAAACTGCCGACGTCACTCAGCGCTACGTTGAGGGGCAGCAGGCCAGCACATTGATACAGCATCTCATTGAGACACGTCCAGTAGTAGATCGCATCAATGGCGATGAAGTCTGGCGCAAGGCTAGAGAGAGTGATTTCTTGCTGTTAGTTAAGCGTCGCAAGTACCTTCCGCAATTTGAGCGCGCTCTGCGTGAGGCAGGTTTGGCGTTCGAGAGCTCAAGGCTCGGTGGTTTGCTCAATACTTTAGAGATCGATGACCTGATTGCGCTCTTAATGGTCTTGGTAACGCCGCGCCACGATTTGCCGCTGGCCCAAGTCTTGAGAAGTCCAATCTTTGCTTTTACAGAAAGCCAAATGCAAACCCTTGCTAAGGCAGTCACCTCACATCAATATCGCTCTTGGTGGGATGCCTTGCAAGACAGTCCAGATGCCAGCTTGATGCAGGCGGCTCGATATTTAGAGCATTGGCGCATGCTGGGTGAGCGTCTACCAGTACATGACTTGCTTGATCGGATTTATCAAGAGAGTGATTTACGTATTAAGTACGCAAGCGTTTCTCAAGAGATTGCCCGCGCGCAAGTCTTGGCCAACCTCGATGCCTTCCTAGAACTAGCGCTTAATCAAGATGGCGGTCGTTATCCAAGCTTGGGTCGCTTCATTGAAGAGATCAACACTATTCGTCGTGGCGATGATGATGAAACCCCAGATGAAGGTGATGTAGATGCCGAGCCTGATCTGGTAGAGCTCGATGAAGAGAGTGAGTTATCTGAGGAAGATAAAAACAAGCGTGTTCGTATGATGACCATTCATGGAGCAAAAGGCTTGGAGTCGCCATTTGTAATCATGCTGGACGCAAACCATACTGAAGGCAAGGCAGATCATCGTGGCGTCTTATTGGATTGGCCGCCTGAGAGTGAGAGTCCAAGTCATTTATCAATGTATACCTCGGCCACCTTAACCAATCCTCGTAGTGAAGTGCGTGAACGCGAGCTACTGATTGGTAAGAATGAGAACTGGAATCTACTCTACGTTGCCATGACCAGAGCAAAGCAGGGACTGTGGGTTAGTGGTGTAGCAAAGGCGCCCACCGCAAAGAATCCTTCAGGTTTAGATGAGAAGTCTTGGTATGGCAGAGCAATGCTAGGTCAGTTAGCCATCCTCGAAGATCAACTGATACCACCAGAAAACAAAACCCCAGCGCGAACAAGCCAAAAACCAAATAATCCAACGAATTTCATGATGGATGACTTTGAGGTTTCTTGGGACGCGGCTAAGGCGAGCCATGAGCAACAGCTCAAAGATATCGAAAGTGGCTTGACCTTGGAGGTATTCCAAGACGATAGCAATGCACCAGATCACTCCAAAATATTAGAAGAGGGTGTGCACTTTCATCAACTGCTAGAGCATCTCACCCTGCAAACTGGAGCAGCAAGGCCAGAAGCGATGAGTGCAGAACAAATAGCGCGCTGGCTTGGCATTAGCAGTGAATCAGCAAGCAAAGCGCTAGACCAGGCTACTGCCGTTCTCAATACGCAAGAGCTTCAGCAATACCTCACTACAAATCAGTGGGTACAGGCCTGGAATGAGATTGATGTTGTGAGTCTGGATGGCAAGAGTTTCCGCCTAGACCGCTTAGTAGAGTTTGGTGATCACCTAGCCATCCTCGATTACAAGCTCACAATCCCCGAGGTGGGCAGCGAAGCTCACACTAAATACCGCGCACAGCTCAATAACTACAAACAAGAGCTAGCCAGAATACGTCCAGACAAGCCTGCTAAGGCCTATTTAATCTCCGCCAAGGGCGAGATTCGGGAAATTGCTTAATTTATTTACTTCTTGATCTGAGAGCTCGTTTCGACCTCGAACTACAGTATGTTTAACTGCTTCCCACTCTTCATCGGTAAATGGAATGCAGTCTGGATCTGCCATCGCTGCTTTTGTAATCGCAGCATCTTCTTCCGCAGTGGGTCTAATTAGCTTTTTCATGCGCTTAGGATAGCTAATTCCAAGCTTCACCCCCTTGAAATACACCCTAAAGACCCTATATAAGTAGGGAATAGCAAAACCCCTCAAACTAGGGATAATGAAATTCACACGAAACATCCTACAAGGAGTCTTGATGAACATTCGTAAGGTAATCAATTTATTCGTTGGCGTATTCGCAGCAGCGGTACTGTTAACTAGCAACGCTGTGTTTGCCGAGGCAACTTTGCCAGAGGTATACAAGGCTGTGCAATCTGGGCAGATGGCTAAAGCCGATGCGATGATGAAAGAGGTTCTGCAAAACCATCCTAATAGTGCAAAGGCGCACTACGTGGCAGCTGAGCTTTATGCCAAAGAAGGTAAGGTAGAAGCAGCGCGCAATCATTTCATCAAAGCGCAAAATTTAGCTCCTGGCTTACCATTTGCGCAAGCTGAGTCTGTACAAAAACTTCAAGTGCAATTAGCTAATACTCAGGTTGCACCTGCCGCTAGTCAGGCATCCATTTTCAGTAATCCACTCTTTTGGGGTTTGATTGCCATCTTGGTAGTCGGCGTTGTGATTGTGATGAAGCGTCGTAAGGCAGAAGCAGTGCAGGTCTATAACGCACCAAGCGCTGGATACCCAGGTACTCCGGGTGGTCCTACTGGTTATCCTGGCGGTCCCGGTGGCCCTGGTGGTCCTGGATACCCTGGAGCCCCAGCCGCAGGCGGTATGGGTAGCGGCTTAATGGGTAGTCTCGCAACTGGCGCTGCACTAGGTGCTGGTATGTACGCTGGCCAAGCATTAGCAGGTAGCCTCATGGGTGGTCGCGATGGCGGCCATTCCAATGCGGATCACAATGCCAACTCCAGCATGAATCAAGTAGGTGGCCCAGCATCCTTAGATCCAAACTTTGGCGTGCGTGATGCCAGCTCTTGGGATGATGGTGGTGCAAGCTCATGGGATGACAGTGGTGGCGGTGATTTCATGAGCGATGTCTAAAGACGATGCATCGCTTGGCTGAGATCATCGAAGTAGGGCATGCCTGGCTGTATCGAGTAAGTAACTACAGCTCAAACATTTTCTTGGATGATCCGGCCATTCTGGCCTATGCCTTTTGTTAGCGAACCAAACCACCTTCGGGTGGTTTTTTGTTTGAAGGGTAACCCCCAGTGTATTGTTCTGTTTTGTAAATTAAACTCACTTTTTATAATAAATATTCAAACAAATGAAAAATCGCTTAATTCTTTCCATATTCCTTCTGAGTCTCGTTGTTGGTTGCTCTACGCCAAGGGTGATTGAGACAACCAAACTTTCTGATAGAGACTTATCTTGTGAATCCTTAAAGGATGAGTTTAAGCGGGCCGAAGAAGCCAAAAAAGAAGCTGAAGATGTCAAAGGTGTGACAGGCACGAATACCGCTGCCGCAATTTTCTTTCCCATTGGCATTATTGCCACTTACAGCAACGCTAATGAAGCTATCGCAGCAGCCGACACAAGAATGACAAGGTTAGTAGATTTAATGGATAAGAAAAACTGTAAATAGACTTATAGGTTCCATTGACCTAGACAGGCAGGAAATATGAAAGCCACCTTCGGGTGGTTTTTTCTTGCCTAATATTTAAGCAAATAGCTCAAAAGCAACAAAAAGAGCGTCATTTTTCAGGTTTTTACATATACTGTATAAACATACAGTATATTAATACCTATGACGACTCAGATGACCCCCCAAGCAGCAACCCTAAGCCAGGCCCCACAAGCCTTGGCGGTTCATTCTGCCTATGAGTTCACACTCTTGAGTCATCGCATTTCAGCAGGATTTCCGAGCCCGGCAGCCGATTATGCTGAGGAAGGCCTCGATCTCAATAGCTATTTAGTCCAAAACAAGCCAGCCACCTTCATGTTCACTGTTAAAGGTGATTCGATGATGGGCGCGGGTATTTGTGATGGCGACAAGGTGGTGGTCGATAAAGCCCTTAAGCCAAAACATAAAGACATCGTGGTTGCCGTAGTGGATGACGAGTACACCATCAAGCGCCTTTATCAATTGCGCGGAAAAACTGAACTCCAGCCAGAGAACCCCAATTACGAACCCATTACCTTTGATGAGGGCAGTCAACTCCAAATCTGGGGTGTCGTAGTTGGAGTGGTACGCAAGTACAGTCACGCTAGTAGCAGAAACGGTAGATCCGCATGAACCAAACCGGCCAAACTAATCAACTCTTCGCACTCGTCGATGTGAACAACTTCTACGTATCTTGCGAGCGTGTAT
>JBJOEU010000103.1:0-7701 GCA_046049115.1 Pseudomonadota bacterium | reverse complement strand
GAGGTGGCTACCCAAGAAATGGGAGTAGTGATGACTTCATCTCCAGCCCCAATGCCAGCTACCTGCAAAGCGATTTTCATGGTGGCAGTGCCATTGGCAAAACAACGCACAGGGCGACCACCGAAATAATCACTCAGGGTGGACTCGAATTCAGCCAATTTTGGACCTGAAGTAACCCAGCCAGAACGTAAAACTTCAGCAACCGCATCAATTGTTTCTTGATTAAAGTGTGGGCGCGTAAAAGGAATGAAGGGAAGGGCGTTTTCAGTAGTTGACATGGCGAACCTTAAAAACTTATTGTGCGGAGCTGCTTTGTGAATCCGGATGTTTAACAATCACGCGCCGAGAATCTCTACCCACTTCTTGCATTGGTACATTGAGTTTCTGCAGCTCGATATATTGTTCTGGAACCATCAAGGCATAAGCAGTTAGGTCTTCTTTCCAGCGTTCAATAAAAGCGGTAAAGGTAGAGATCCACAACTCAGGCTCCTGCTTCACGCCAAACTCAAGCTCATCCGGAGACTCCACCATGATCATGGTTCTGCCAAGATAGAACGGTACTGTGTGATCTAGAATTCTGACGGAATAAAAATTCACTTTTTCCGGAATGCCTGGCTTCACTTTCTCAACTAAATCAATACCGGATACTGCGCGACCCAAAGTTTCATGGCCCGTTCCAGCAATCAGTGCGCAGAGAAAAAATCCACAAGCAAAGCTAGTAATGCTGCTGAGGCCATGACGTTTACTTTGCATGACTGTTAGAAGGCTAAAGACAATTAAGGTAATCAGCGCGGCAACTATCCAATAGATGTATTGCGCATAGGACTCGATTTCATCTGGCCGCGCCTGTTTGCCAACTTCGCCTAAAAAGAAAAAACCAACACCGCCCAAGATTGCAAAGAAGAGTGCTTGTAATTTCCAAGGCAGCGCAAGTGAGTTACTAAAGCCCAGATTACGATCTAAGCGATGACCGACAAGCATTGCTAGTGCCGGAAAGACGGGGATGATGTAGCCCGGCAATTTCGATTGAGAGATGCTAAAAAATCCCATGATGACTGCAAACCAACAAGTGAGTAACCATCCGCTGGAGAATTCGCGATTGCGCTCTTGCCAAGCCTGAGCAAGCGCTCCAGGGGTCTGTGCAATCCATGGCAAAAAGCCGATTAGTAAAAGTGGTATGAAGTAATAAATCGGACCAG
Source organism: Pseudomonadota bacterium (assembly GCA_046049115.1). GTDB lineage: Bacteria > Pseudomonadota > Gammaproteobacteria > Burkholderiales > Burkholderiaceae > Polynucleobacter. The sequence goes on along the minus strand of JBJOEU010000103.1, from coordinate 6,502 downwards.
TGCGGCTGTGAGATGTTTGCGTAAATCGTTGTAGGTGTTCATGAATAAAGAAGAACTCCAAAAACTCGGGATTGCGTTGCGCCACTAGAACAAACCAAGGTGCGGTAATTGCTAAAAATAAAATCGTGCCGCTAATAATGTGCAGTCGCTTCCAGATCTTCCAGTCCCACGCAGTAATCGAATAAACAGCAAATACCATGCCGGGGATCGCAAGCCCTATAACACCTTTGGATAAGGTCGCCAAGGCCATAAAAGCCCAGCAGGCCCACATCCACCCTCTGGTATCGCCCGAGTTGCGAGAAGTTTGTGCCAATAGAAGGCTGCATAGTGCCGCAACCAAAAATGCCGACAATCCCATGTCGAGTGAGTTGATGTGTCCACCAATCACCCACATTGGACTCGAAGCTAAAGCGATGGCAGCCAACCAGCCAGCTCGTGCACCGTAGATACGCGCGCCAGTAAATCCAATAAATACAATCGTTAAAAATCCAGTGAGCGCAGTCCATAAGCGCGCTTGCCAATCGCCAATTCCAAAAAGATTGAAGGCGGTAGCGGTAGCCCAAATTTGTAAAGGGGGTTTTTCAAAATACTTGTAACCGTTGTAGCGAGGTGTCACCCAATCTCCAGTGACGAGCATCTCACGAGCAATCTCAGCGTAACGTCCTTCATCCGACGGAATGAGGTGACGGTAATTTAAGGTGCCAAACCACAGTAAGGCGTAGATCAAAACCAAAAGCAAAATACTTACTGGGTTGAGGGCGCTGGACTGCCGAATTTGGCCAAATTGCATTAGTCGGCTTCCACAATGAGGGCGAGTAGGACCTGGCGACCTTCACCGACAAGAATGTTGTAGGTGCGACAAGCTGCCTGAGAATCCATGATTTCAAAGCCTAGCTTAGCTTCAATGAGGGTTTTTAAAAGCTCAGGCTTGGGGAAGCGTTGGCGTTTACCAGTGCCAATAATGATTAATTCGGGCTTAAGGGAGGCCATTTGAGTGAAATCGGATGAACTCAGCCCCTCGAAGGACTTTACGGCCCATTCCAAGATTTCACCGTCAGAACTCAATAAAACCGCGTGACTATAGGGGATCTTATTGATCTCGATGTAGCCATCGCCGTAACCGGTGATCGTATTGGCTCCGGAATGGGGGTCAGATTGAAGCTTCACATGGACTCTCTGTCATAATTGTGCTGATTATAGCCAGCTGTTTTTTCCTAGATTTCAAGAACTTATCCTTTAATTTATTGTGAAACCAATCCTAAAGTCCGAAAAACTCAATCACGCAGCGCATGGAGGAAGAGGGTCACAAAATCATCAAATTAAACATCGGCAATGTGGGTGTTTTTGGCTTTGATCCTCCAGAAGAGATTCAGTTGGACATGATCCGTAATTTGGGTAATGCCTCAGCGTACTCCGATTCCAAAGGAATTTTTGCGGCTCGTAAAGCCATCATGCAATATTGCCAGGAAAAAGGCATTCAGGGTGTCACTTTGGATGACATCTATACCGGTAATGGGGTTTCTGAATTAATCGTTCTCGCAATGAACGCATTGCTCAACAATGGTGATGAAGTGCTGGTACCAGCTCCGGATTACCCCTTGTGGACGGCTGCGGTGAGCCTATCTGGCGGTACTCCAGTGCATTACTTGTGTGATGAGTCAAAGGAGTGGGCGCCAGATTTGGCCGATCTCCGTAAAAAGATTACACCGAGCACCAAAGCGATTGTAGTAATCAACCCGAATAATCCAACGGGCGCTATTTATTCCAAGGAAGTGTTGACGGAGTTAACCGCGATTGCCCGTGAGCATGACTTGATTCTGTTTGCCGACGAGATTTACGACAAGATGTTGTACGACCAAGAGAAGCATGTCTCTTTGGCATCCTTGTCCACTGATGTAGTCACCATTACCTTTAATGGTTTATCCAAAAACTATCGTTCTTGTGGCTACCGTGCTGGCTGGATGGTAGTTTCTGGAGATAAAGAGATGATTCGAGATTACATCGAAGGTCTCAATATGCTGTCCTCAATGCGCCTGTGCGCCAATGTGCCTGGGCAGTATGCTATTCAGACAGCTTTGGGCGGCTATCAAAGCATTAATGACCTAGTAGCTGAAGGTGGGCGCCTGGCAAAACAGCGCGATCTCGCTTGGAAACTCATTACCGCAATTCCGGGTGTGACTTGCGTTAAGCCAAAGTCTGCTTTGTATTTATTCCCAAAACTCGACTCTGAGATGTACCCGATTGAAGATGATCAGCAATTTGTAGCCGATCTTCTTAAGGAAGAGAAGGTATTGCTGGTGCAAGGCTCCGGTTTTAACTGGGTCAAGTCAGATAACTTCCGTGTAGTGTTCTTACCCCATGAGGATGTGCTGAAAGAGGCTATTGGTCGTCTTGCACGCTTCTTAGAGCGTTATCGTCAAAAACATAGCCGTAAAGCGGCTAACTCAACAGCAACAAAGGCATCATGAAACCGATTCAAGTAGGTCTATTAGGTATTGGCACTGTAGGTGGTGGTGTATTTACTGTTCTCGAGCGTAACCAAGATGAAATCACCCGTCGCGCTGGTCGCGGCATTCGCATCAACACTGTTGCCGACCTCAATGTAGAGCGCGCTAAAGAGTTAGTAAAAGATCATGCTCAAGTGGTGAGCGATGCGCGTGCTGTGATTAATAATCCTGAAATCGACATTGTTGTTGAGTTGATTGGTGGTTATGGCATTGCTAAAGATTTAGTGCTCGAGGCAATTGCCGCTGGTAAGCATGTAGTCACAGCCAATAAGGCTTTGATCGCGGTGCATGGTAATGAGATTTTCAAGGCTGCTCACCAAAAGGGTGTGATGGTCGCGTTTGAAGCGGCTGTTGCCGGCGGTATTCCAATTATCAAAGCACTTCGTGAAGGCTTGACTGCAAATCGCATTGAGTGGATTGCTGGCATCATCAATGGCACAACCAATTTCATTCTTTCTGAGATGCGCGACAAAGGTTTGGACTTTGCGACCGTACTGAAGGAAGCTCAGCGTTTGGGTTACGCAGAGGCAGATCCTACGTTTGACATTGAGGGTGTAGATGCTGCCCACAAGGCAACCATCATGAGTGCAATTGCATTTGGTATTCCCATGCAATTTGATAAGGCGCATGTTGAAGGCATCACCAAGTTAGACGCCATCGATATTAAGTACGCTGAGCAATTAGGTTATCGCATCAAGTTGCTCGGTATTGCCAAAAAGACAAGCACTGGTGTTGAATTACGCGTGCACCCAACCTTGATTCCGACTAAGCGCCTCATTGCAAACGTTGAGGGTGCCATGAATGCTGTTCAGGTATTCGGTGATGCTGTTGGTACTACGCTTTACTACGGTAAGGGCGCAGGCTCAGAGCCAACTGCCTCTGCTGTGATTGCAGACTTAGTAGACATCACTCGTCTATTAGGTGCAAGCCCAGAGAGCCGAGTTCCTTATTTGGCTTTCCAGCCAGATGCGGTGCGTGATATTGCCGTATTGCCAATGGGTGAAATTACCACCAGCTACTACTTGCGTTTGCGCGTAGCAGATCAAGCTGGTGTATTAGCTGACATTACCAAGATCTTAGCGGCTCACAGCATCTCGATTGATGCCCTCTTGCAAAAAGAAGCCGATGAAGGTGAAAGTCAAACTGACTTAGTTGCACTCACCCATGAGACTAAAGAAAAGCACATGCTGGCAGCAATTGAGGAAATTCAGAATCTGAAAACCGTTGCCGGTGAAGTAGTCAAGATCCGTTTAGAAAATCTGTCCTAATACAAATACATGCGTTACCAATCAACCCGGGGCAATAGCCCACAGCAATCCTTTTTAGAAATTCTGCTTGGCGGATTGGCGCCAGACGGCGGCTTATACCTACCAACTGAGTATCCGCAAGTTACTAAAGCCCAGTTAGATTCTTGGCGCGGCATGTCCTATGCTGATCTTGCTTACGAAGTCTTAAGTCTGTATTGCGATGACATTCCCGAGGCGGATCTGCGTGCTCTATTGCGTAAGACCTATACAGAGCAGGTCTACTGTAATGGCCGCCCTGAAGATAATGCTAAAGACATCACGCCATTGCATTGGTTGGGTGAAGAGCAAGGTACACGAATTGGTTTGCTGAGTCTGTCTAATGGCCCCACATTGGCATTTAAAGATATGGCGATGCAGTTGCTCGGCAATCTATTTGAATACGCTTTAAAGAAGAATGGTCAGAAGCTCAATATTTTGGGCGCGACATCCGGTGATACTGGCAGTGCTGCTGAATACGCAATGCGTGGTAAGGAGGGCGTGAAGGTATTTATGCTTTCACCGCGCGGCAAGATGAGCTCATTTCAGTCTGCCCAAATGTATTCTCTGCAAGACCCCAATATCTTTAACTTAGCAGTTGCTGGCGTATTCGACGATTGTCAGGACATTGTTAAGGCTGTGAGTAACGACCATAGCTTCAAAGCGAATCACCACATTGGCACTGTCAATTCCATCAACTGGGGTCGTGTAGTTGCTCAGGTGGTGTATTACTTCCAGGGCTATCTGCTGGCTACAAAATCTAGCGATGAAAAAGTGTCATTCACAGTACCCTCAGGTAACTTTGGCAATATTTGCGCTGGTCATATTGCCCGCATGATGGGTTTGCCAATCGCGCATTTGATTGCTGCTACCAACGAGAATGACGTTCTCGATGAGTTCTTCCGCACCGGTGTCTATCGTGCGCGTAAGTCCGCTGAAACTTTGCATACCTCTAGCCCGTCTATGGACATCTCTAAGGCGAGCAACTTTGAGCGCTTTGTATTTGACTTTATGGGCAAGGACGGCAAGGCTACTGCGGCTATGTTTAAGCAGGTCGATCAAGCCGGCGGCTTTGATATTTCTAAAGATGCCGCCTTTAAAGATATTGCGCAGTATGGATTTCAATCTGGTCGTAGCACCCATGAAAATCGCCTAGAAACAATTCGTAATATTGATACGCAGTATGGTGTGATGATAGATACACATACAGCGGATGGTGTGAAGGTTGCTCGAGAGCATTTGCAGGCAGGTATTCCAATGATTGTTTTGGAAACTGCTTTACCTATTAAGTTTGAAGAAACTATTGAAATAGCCTTAGGGCGTCCAGCAGAATGCCCACCAGCATTTAAGGACATTAAATCAAAGCCACAGCGCGTTGAAAATATCGATGCCGATGTCAATCAAGTTAAAAACTTCGTTACTACCCATACCAACTAAATCAGAAATCAATTGCCATGACTAAGCCTCCGATGTTGACTGCTCAGCAGGCTTTAGATCACTTACTTTCTCACGCAAAACCTGTAAGCGAAACTGAAACACTTGCGATGCAATCTGCTTTAGGTCGTGTGCTTGCACAAAGTGTAAATAGCCTGGTAGATGTGCCTCCACTCGATAACACCTCGATGGATGGTTATGCAGTGCGAACAGCGGATACCAACACTCCAGGCCAAACACTCACAATTGCACAGCGCATTCCGGCAGGATCAATGGGAACTCAGCTCGAGCAAGGTACTGCTGCCAGAATCTTTACTGGTGCTCCAGTGCCCCCTGGTGCTGATGCTGTTGTCATGCAAGAGGATTGCTCGACTCCAGAAGGGGCAAGCGACCAAGTGCAGGTCAATATCGCTCCAACATCAGGCCAATGGATTCGTCGCAGAGGTGAAGATCTGACTGCGGGCAAAACAGCCCTCACTGCAGGTACTTTTTTGCGGCCGCAAGAGCTTGGAGTTGCTGCCTCTGCCGGCTTAACGCATCTAATCGTAAAACGTAAAGTGAGGGTTGCTGCATTTTTCACTGGTGATGAGCTGTCTCTGCCAGGTGAACCGCTTAAACCAGGCGGTATCTATAACTCCAATCGTGACACATTATTAGCGTGCATCAAGTCTTTGGGTTGCGATGCCACTGATTTTGGAATTGTTCCTGATAGTCTTGAAGCCACAAAGGAAACGCTTCGCAAGGCCAGCAAAGACCATGACTTAATTATTACATCCGGCGGCGTTTCTGTTGGCGAAGAAGATCACATTAAGCCCGCAGTCACTGCTGAAGGTAGATTGGATCTCTGGCAGATTGCTATTAAGCCTGGTAAGCCATTAGCCTTTGGTGCTGTCCGTAAATCAGGCGAAGGCAAGGATGGGGAGACTTGGTTTATTGGACTCCCTGGCAACCCGGTATCGAGTTTTGTGACTTTCCTATTATTTGTGCGGCCATTCATTCTCAAGTTGCAAGGACGAGATACGGGCATGCCTCAGTCTTACCCTATGCGTGCTGACTTTGATTGGCTTAAAGCCGATCGTCGTAACGAGTTTCTGAGGGTCAAGATCAATGCGCAGGGTGGTTTGGATCTTTTCCCCAATCAGAGCTCGGGGGTGCTTACTAGCGCCTCTTGGGGAGATGGTTTAGTAGATTGTCCGCCTGGCAAAGCATTGAAGTCTGGCGATATGGTGAATTACATTCCATTTAATGCACTTCTTTCCTAGTCGTATTACGATTCTG
>JBJOEU010000102.1:0-5231 GCA_046049115.1 Pseudomonadota bacterium | reverse complement strand
AAGCGTCAGATGGAAAAGAGTCAGCGCGAGTACTACTTGAACGAACAAGTCAAAGCCATTCAAAAAGAATTGGGTGAGGGCGAAGAGGGTGCCGATCTTGAGGAACTCGAGAAGCGTATTAAGGCTGCTCGCATGCCCAAGGAAGCATTAAAGAAGGCTGAGTCTGAACTCAAGAAGTTGAAGCTGATGTCACCAATGTCTGCTGAAGCGACGGTGATCCGCAACTTTATCGACACCCTGGTAACGCTTCCATGGAAGAAGAAAACCAAGATCAATAATGATCTGACAAATGCCGAAAAAGTATTGGATGAAGATCACTACGGTCTAGATAAAGTTAAAGAACGTATCTTGGAATATCTCGCAGTTCAACAGCGGGTTGATCGTGTTAAAGCGCCAATTCTTTGTTTGGTCGGCCCTCCAGGGGTTGGTAAAACTTCACTAGGTCAATCTATTGCCCGCGCAACCAACCGTAAGTTTGTGCGTATGGCTTTGGGTGGTGTGCGTGACGAATCTGAAATTCGGGGACATCGTCGTACCTATATTGGCTCTATGCCAGGCAAGATTTTATCGAGCTTGGCTAAGGTGGGCGTGCGCAATCCTTTATTCCTCTTGGACGAAGTTGACAAGATGGGTATGGATTTCCGCGGAGATCCAGCTAGTGCCTTGCTGGAGGTTTTGGATCCCGAGCAGAATCACACATTCCAAGATCACTATGTTGAAGTCGATTTTGACCTCTCGGATGTGATGTTTGTTGCTACATCAAACTCATTGAATATTCCTGGCCCACTATTAGATCGCTTGGAAATTATTCGTCTTGCTGGTTATACGGAAGATGAGAAGACCAGCATTGCTACCAATTACTTGATCCCTAAACAGATTAAAAATAATGGCCTGAAGAAAGATGAGTTGAAGATTGAGGAATCTGCTGTTCGTAGCATGATTCGTTATTACACTCGTGAAGCGGGCGTTCGTTCTTTAGAGCGAGAAATTAGCAAGATTTGTCGTAAAGTGGTGAAGTTGCTGCTCCTGAAAAAAGAAGCTGCTCCAGTCACTGTCAATGCTGACAATCTTGAGAAATTCTTGTCTGTAAAGATGTATGACTTTGGCCTTGCAGCGAAAGAGAATCAAGTTGGCCAAGTCACTGGCCTAGCCTGGACTGAGGTTGGTGGCGATCTACTGACCATCGAAGCAGCAGTGATGCCGGGTAAGGGTGTCATTACTCGTACAGGCTCCATTGGCGATGTCATGAAAGAGTCAGTTGAAGCGGCCAAAACGGTGGTGCGTTCACGAGCAAGAGCGCTTGGCATTGCTGATGAGGCATTTGAGAAGAAGGATATTCATATTCACTTCCCTGATGGTGCGACCCCGAAAGATGGTCCATCAGCTGGTATCGCCATCACAACTGCCTTGGTATCCGTCTTTACAGGGATTCCAATCCGTTCGGATGTGGCAATGACGGGTGAGATTACCTTGCGCGGTGAGGTGCTTCCGATTGGCGGTTTAAAAGAGAAGCTATTGGCAGCGCATCGGGGCGGCATCAAGTTGGCATTGATTCCGGAGGAGAATGTCAAAGATTTAATTGATATTCCTGATAACGTCAAAAATGCAATTGAAATCGTACCGGTGCGATGGATCGATAAAGTTTTAGAGTTGGCTTTAGAGCGAAAACCAGTTGCTTTGTCTGATCCAACCCCAGAAGATCTTGCCAAAAAAGCAGCTGAGGCTAATAAGGCAAATGAAAAGATTTCCACTGGAGAGGTCTTGAAGCACTGATGCTATGGGATCTTTGAGGGATTTTGAGTCAGATTGAGCGGTTTATTACTACCCACTTTACTCAACAATCCCTCTTTTATTCTCACACTAGGTTACAATCTCGTCTGTATTAATTTGGGGCGCTTAGCTCAGATGGTAGAGCGTCTGCCTTACACGCAGAATGTCGGCGGTTCGATCCCGTCAGCGCCCACCAGTTTCCCAATTTGCATTTGTTTTCTCTCCAATAGGCTTTCTAGTTCCTTCTAGACCTTCCGCCTAGTACACTCGTATCATTGATTTTTATTTTCGAGCGATTAATTCATGTTTGATTCTGTACGTAAACACCAGAGAATTCTGCAGTTTGTTTTGATGTTGTTCATAGTGCCTTCTTTCGCCTTATTCGGCATCTCGAGTTATTCCGAATTTATGGATAAAGAAACGGACATTGTGAAGGTCAATGGCAAGCCTATTACTGCGCAAGAAGTTGACGCTGCTGCAAAACGTCAGGCTGAGCGTGTGGGTGGGAATGCACAGATTGCCCAAAGCCTGCCTTTCCGTCAGGCGATCCTCAATGAGTTATTGCAACAACGCATCCTTGGTTTTGCGGTCAGCGATCTCCGTTTGCAAGTAGGCAAGCAAGAGCTGGTTAATAGTCTGCAAAAGATTCCACAGATCCGCGCTTTATATCGGCAAGACGGTACATTTGATGACGTGCGCTTTAAGCAATTGCTTGCGAGCAACGGTATGAATGAAGAGCAGTTTTATGCCGGTCAAAGTTTTGATTTAAAAATTCAACAGTTAGTCAACTCAGTTGCGCGAACAGAGTTGGCTAGCCCAAAATTATCTGAGATTGTTTCATCCTTATATGAGACTGAAAGACAGGTTCAGACTTTGCAGTTCAATGCTAAAGACTATTTAGCAAAAGTGAATCCAAGTGCTGAAGAGTTGCAGGCTTTTTATGAGGCCAATGCCAAGTTGTTTGAGCGCCCTGAATATATTGATGTGGAATACATCGTGTTAAAGGCAGATCCGAAAGAGGATTCCAAGGCCTTCAATGAAAAAGCAGATCAGTTTGCCAATATCACTTACGACCAGTCGGATAGCTTGAAGCCAGCTGCAGACAAGCTCAAGTTGAGTATTCAAACTCAGAAGGGTGTCACTCGTGGTGGAGCAGCCGGTGTGTCCAGAGATCATCCTTTAGCCAACCCAAAAGTAGTTCAGTCACTTTATGGTGATGAAGCACTGAAAAATAAGCGTAACACCGAGGCTGTGCAAATATCACCGGGTGTCTTTGTATCTGCTCGAGTAGTGACTCTATACCCAGCGCAAGTTCTGCCTTACAAAGATGTTGCAGCAGAAGTGAAGCGTCAAGTAAGTCAACGTGCTGCAGAGAAGCTGGCTATTGCTGCTGCTAATGAGAAATTAGCTGCTCTTGAAAAAGATCCTAAAAATGCCGCTGGCTTTGGCAGCGCTACCTGGGTTTCACGCAATAAACCAGGTAGCCTACTGGGTCCATCAATGGATGAAGTCATGTCGGTCAATGCAAGCACATTACCAGCGGTAGTTTCAATCACCAATCCTGGTGTGGGTAGTACGATCTATCGGATTGATCAGGTGCGTCAGCCGTCAGCGGTAGATACCAAGGTGCAAAAAGCACAAGCGCAACAGATTCAAGCACTGGCTGCTCAGTCAGAGTTTGCGGGCTTTATGGCCTACTGGCGCAATAGCGCTGGCGTTAAGGTGATTAATCCACTGAAGCAGGCAAGTTCTGGAAGTGCGGGAAGTTAAGTTAGGGAAGTGTTTTCAGTAAGTTGCTGTATGGGGCCATTGAGCCCCATACGTTTTTAAAGATAATGCTTTGCGCTTCTACATTCGGGTGTAGTCGATCTGCTTGAAACAATTCTGGTTTAGTAGCAACACCCTCTAAGAAGAAAGGCAGTAACTCAACTCGCTCCTGCTTTGCTATCTGAGGATAGAGTTGCTTAAATTCCTTGGTGTAAGTTTGGCCATAGTTTGAGGGAATCTGAATGCCGCAAAGTAAAACCTTGGCACCTGATTTTTTACTCATTTGAACCATCTGCCGTAGATTGGCCTCAGTTTGATTTACAGGTAAGCCACGTAAAGCATCGTTAGCACCTAGCTCGATTAGAACAATTCCCGGCTTCTTCTGACTCAAGAGGGCGGGCAGACGAGTTAATCCACCGGAGCTGGTCTCACCACTAATGCTGGAATTAAATACGCTCCATGGGCTTTTATCCTTTGCAAGCTCAGCCTCAAGTAGCGTAACCCAACCAGTGCCTCGCGGTAGTCCATATTCTGCTGAAAGACTATCACCCAATACCAAAATGACTGGCTTTACTTGCGCCCAAGAACAAATACTCATTAAGAGGCAAAATAGGCCTGTAATGAATTTATTAGTGATTAATAGCTGAGTCTGCATTTTTCCATTCTTGAAAACTTTTTTACATGAACAAACAGTCTAATTCCATTGTTGCCGATCGGGTAAGCAAGCTGGTTAATACGGCTGATGGCAACCTGAGCATTTTGCACGAGCTGAGCTTTCAGATCGAGCAAGGCGAAAGTGTTGCGATTGTGGGGGCCTCAGGCTCTGGAAAAAGCACTTTACTAAGCTTGCTGGCTGGACTAGACCTGCCAAGCACTGGGCAAATCGATCTGATGGGGCAAAACCTTAACTTGCTCGATGAGGACGGCAGGGCACGCTTACGTGGTCAGTTAGTTGGCTTTGTTTTCCAATCATTTCAGCTTTTGCCTCACCTGACTGCCCTTGAGAATGTCATGCTCCCGCTGGAGATTGCCGGGACCTCACAAGCACAGGCCCGTCTATCTGGTCTGGAGTGGCTAGAAAAGGTCGGCCTGACAGCTAGGGCCAGTCATTTCCCCAAAACCCTATCTGGGGGTGAGCAGCAGCGTGTGGCACTAGCTCGAGCTTTTATTAATAAACCGGCCATCCTATTTGCTGATGAGCCAACCGGAAGCCTTGATGAAGCCAGTGGAAATAGGGTGATTGAGCTCCTTTTTGAGCTAAATCGGGAAAATTTATCGACCTTAGTTTTGGTAACCCATGATCTGGCCTTGGCTGCTCGGTGTGGGCGCCAATTGAGCCTGCATGGCGGACGATTGGTTTAATCAAAACCTTATAATCTTGGCATGTCATCATTCTGTTGCTTGCCCGGGGCAAATGCCCTTTCTGCCTTCCGCCAACAGCGACTTTTAGCTTCGCTCGCAGCCCAAGGAATTCAACTTGAGTCTCTAGAGGCTCAGTACCTTCATTTCATTTGGTCTGAGTCTGAACTCAAAACCAAAGACAGAGAGGTGCTCGAAAGTCTCCTGACTTACGGCCAGCCTTTTCTATCGAAAATGAAAGAAGGTGGCTCCCTATTTAGCAAGGCCGCTGACAAGCAGTCTGCGATTTCAATTCCCCGTTTTGGCACAGTGTCTCCATGGGCTAGTAAAGCTAC
>JBJOEU010000101.1:0-5521 GCA_046049115.1 Pseudomonadota bacterium | reverse complement strand
GCTGCTTTAGTTTGGCTTGAGAGACCTGCAAGCAGACCCACTGCTGCAGCGCTCTGACCTATAAAATGTCGACGATCCATAGCGCCTCCTTATTGTTTCTTGCCAAGTTGATTGGCAATAGTAGTGAGTTGTTCGTCGGAATAGCCTTTAGCGAGCTGCGGCATGATGGTGCCCTCTAGTGCTCCAGACTTGTAGGCCTTTAATTTCTCCAGCATTTGCGTGCTAGTGAGATTATTAATTAGTGGCATGCCACCATCTACAACACCTTTGCCATCTGTACCGTGGCAATTGGCGCAGGTAGCAGCAAGTCCTCGTTTATATAGTTGGTCAGCGGTTTGGGCAACACTGACTGCGCTCCACTGGCTCAGGCCAATGAGGGCGCTCGCTACCAAAATAGGTTTTAAATACTTCAATCGCATAAGGATTATCTCCGTCTTACAGATGACTGTTTTTTGAAATGCTACTAGTGGACTCTATCTTAATCAGATGGGGCTGGGATTAGTAGTTCTACTTAGATTGATTTTCAATAAGCTCAGATCCAAAAATGGGGGTAGTGATCCCGTCAGTTTTTGGTATTCCATTTCAAGACCTATAAACTAGCAATATGCGAGGCTCATTTACCTATCGAAATGCCATTTTTATCCTACTTATAGGTGTGTTTACCTATCTGTATGGTTTAGATAGTCGCTTTGCCCCGAAGAACGGAGATGAATACCCCTACATGCATATCGTCCGTATGACGGCGGATACTGGTGCTTGGTTACCCCTTCAATCGGAGATGGATGGCATTAAAAATACAAAGCCTCCTTTGATATTTTGGGAGGGGATTGCAAGTACCAGCTGGGGAAGCGACTGGACACTCTTCGCACTACGTTGGCCTAGTGTTTTATATACCGCATTAACTGCACTATTCTTATTTTTGACGGTATCTCGTTTTAGCGGTAGGCGACAGACTGGCCTATTGGCGGCTTTAGTATGGCTCTCCTTTTTTGCAACTTATCGCTATGGCCGTCCGTTCCTAACAGATCCCCCCGAAGTATTTTGGCTCAGCTTGCCGTTCTTTGCGCTGCTGTATTGGGGTAAGGCTGCTTTTGAATCGAAGCTTTTATTTCCCGTATTGGCAGGCGTCTCTCTTGGTATGGCTTTGCTGTCAAAGTCTTTTGCTTATATTGTGCCGGCTGCATTTGCTTTGGGTTTGTTCTATTGGCGCTGGCGTGAATGGAGTATCCCCAAGGTCTTATTGCAAGACCTATATAAAGTACTGTTGATTGCCGTCCTAGCTTTGGGGGTATTTGCACTTTGGTTTGCGCTAGACCCTTTTCCAGAAGCAGTTTGGAAAGAATTTGTTCTAGGAGAGAATGCCGGCAAGTTTCAAGCACGTAGCTCTCACTATTTATTGGATTTAGTTCGGGGTGGCGATAGTGTTTGGATGTTAGCTATTACGACTTTGGCTAACGCAGGACTATTCACCTTTGTGTTGATTTCTGCATTGATTCAATGTTGGCGAGAGCGGCGTTTTATGTCTCTTGAAGAGAGCCTTTTGCTACTCTTGGTCTTGGCCTTTTTCATTGTGTTTAGTTTGCCAAGTCAGCGCTCTGGGCGTTATCTACTTCCAGTGATGCCAGCTTTTGCTGCCGTGATCGCACTGTATTGGGATCGATTACCTGTCTGGGGATTTCGGATTGCGTTGCTACTGCAGTTGTTATTACTTGCTGCGCTTGTTTGGGTGGGCGGTAATTTACAACTGTCAAACTTCCTAGGTCAGCCTGGCATCTGGAGTTACTCCCCTTGGCATTGGGTTTTTATGGGGGCCGCGATAGTCCTTGTATTGCTTGGACTATTTAATCGAGAGCGTAGTAAGGTAATTGCTCTAGCAGGCTGTTTCTGTTGCTATTGCGCACTCACCAGTGGCTTATCACCTCTCGAGGGTGCCTTGGGTCGATACTCGCAAGCGACTATTCAAAACCTTGCCGGAAAAGATGTTTGGGTGCCTTGCGACTATCGCGCCAAAGATGAGGAGTATCGACTCTTATTGCCTGGGGCACTATTGCATGGCTATTTAGCAAAGGATGCCAGCCAAATTGATTTGCTGACCAATACTTATCCAATAGTAGCGGTGCAGTCAGCGATTGGTGTGGAGCCTACCCTATGCGATTCTTGCAAAATAGTGGGTAAGCGGATGGAAATGCGAGCGCGCCATTCTGATGCAGAAATTCAGGCGATACTCAAGGGTCATATTGGAGAACACCTGTTTGTGAATGAATATTTAATTACTACTCCTGCAACTATTGCGTTGCCATTAGTTGGTAAGGATGCTTGTCGATGAGTCGGGTGATTGCATTTTGTTTTTTATTGCTGGCCTCGGTACTGGGTTATCTTCACGTTGACAGTCGCCCAGTATGGACACCGTTTGCAAGCGATTACCCAATACATAATGCAAATCTACTTGATGATGCATCTGAGGTAACTGAGAACCCTAAGCCAGCAAAGACACTGAAAAATAGTGCACCAGTAAAGTCACTGCGATCCGTTCAGCCTAGCCCTCAGACAGATTGGTTGCCTGACACGGGAGCTCCTTCAGTACATGCCGCATCTTTAATTGCGCTCAAGGATGGTGCGGTGAGGGCCTTCTGGTTTGCAGGTAGTCGAGAAGGCGCTCCGGATGTAGCCATCTACACATCTGTTTTTGATCCGCAGGCAACTCGATGGAGTGCTCCAACAGTTGTGGTGGATCGCGTTAGTGCTGAGAAAGGCTTGTCTCGCTACATTGCTAAATTAGGCAATCCTGTTCCAGCCAGAATGGCCGATGGCCGCATGCAATTATTTTTTGTCACGGTTTCTATTGGGGGTTGGGCTGGCAGTTCCATCTCTTCAATGATTTCAGATGATGAGGGTTTAACCTGGGATAAGCCTGCGCGCTTAATTAGCTCCCCGCTAATTAATCTCAGTACCTTAGTAAAGTCACCAGCTATGTCATTTGCGGATGGGCGACTGGGTTTACCGGCATATCACGAGTGGATTGGTCGCTATGGCGAGTTTTTGAGAATCGATGCGAGTCAGGTGATCGATAAGCGACGTATGAGTTCGGGTAGGAGTGCAATTCAGCCGGTAGTTTTTGCTGATGGCCCACAAGAGGCAAGTGCTTTTTTTCGTCAAACTCGACCCAGCTCCCAGCCAAAGCAAATCCCTGTAAGTGAAACTAAGGATGCTGGACAAACTTGGGCAGTAAGCAAGGATCTTGAGATTCCAAATCCCAATTCAGCGCTTGCTGCACTCACTTTAGCTGATGGCACAAGGCTGATGGTATTAAATAATATCGAGGCAGCACGCTATCGATTGGTGATGGTCATGCGCGAGCCAAACTCTTCTCAATGGCAGGTAGTGCAAGTACTTGATGATGATGAATCTCTACTCAATAATCAGCATCGAGAATTTTCTTATCCGTATTTAATTTCTGTGAATGGTGAGGATGCGCATCTCACCTACACCTGGAATAGAACAAAGATTAAGCATATTTATTTTTCGGCTGCTTGGTTTAAGCATGCTGTTAGTAGTCTGAAAGAAAAGGAAGCGCAATGATGACTCCTTACTTGCAGCACATCGCTCTTCTAGAGATGTCGCTTACTTGTGCGGTAGTGCTGATTATTCTCTCGCAAAAACTTTCGTCAAAAGAGATTCCATTTGCAATTCGTGTACTTGCAGTCTTGTTACTAGGCAATCTATTTTTCTGGCCAATAGGAATGTCGCTGGAATTGCCTTTGTCTGCCTATGTTCGAGGTGTTACGGGTGAATTCAGTATTGTGACAATGCTCTTACTTTGGAGTTCCATACTTCCCACTGCTCAAAAGACGCCGCTTGGATTCAAGGTGCTTTTAGCACTGATTGCAATTGTTTTCTACCCCCTAGCTCTCGGGTTTGGAATGCTCGATCCTTATGCATGGGGTTATGGCTCTATTGCACTCTTGATTGCCGTTATTCTCCTTGCCTTCGTCTGCGGCCTTGCTGGCTGGACTAAGGGTGTTTGGATCTTATCCTTTGCGATCATTGCCTGGGCAGCCCATTGGCATGAGTCTGCCAACTTCTGGGACTACCTCTTAGATCCCTTCTTAGCTATTTGGGCTCTGCTAGCAATCCCGCATGCGATATATCAGAAGCGTCGCGAAAGAGCTCAGTCAGGCTACCTGTTCAGGGCGGGCTAGGTAGTGAGCTACTCAATCGGCTCATGAGATCGGCGCATCGGTTAATTTAAGGCAACAAAAAAGCCAGCAGATATTTGCTGGCTTTTTTGTTTACCGCTATTCCGGAATTAATCTGGAATATTGGCTTTACGAATGACTGGACCCCAGACGTTGATTTCTTTATCGAGGTGATCCTTGAGACCATTGGCAGACACTTTATCCATTGACACGATATCAATGTTGGCATCATCCAAGCGCTTCTTCACATCAGGATTGGTCAATGCCTTCTTCAGCGCAGCATTGATTTTGTCCAGAACTGGTTTTGGAGTACCTTTTGGAGCATACACACCATGCCATACCTTAACTTCAAAGCCTTTGAGGCCTTGTTCGTTTAGAGTAGGAACGTTAGGAATTGCAGGCAAACGCTTCATAGTTGTAGTACCAAATGCTTTCACACGACCATCCTTAATGTAAGGAATAGTTTGTGTTGTCTGATCGCACAAGAGGTCGACTTGACCGCCTAGTAGATCTGTCAAAGCAGGGCCAGTTCCTTTATAAGGAATGTTGGTCAAGCGAACACCCATACGACTTTGGAACAATAGGCCGCACAGCTGTGAAACGGCGCCTGGACCAGCATTGGCCATGGTTACTTTTGAGCCATTAGCTTTGATATAAGCTTCGAGTTCTTTAAAGTTGTTGGCTGGCAAATCTTTTTTACCCAGCAATACCATTGGTACGTCAGCAACTTGGCCGATGTACTCAAAGCTAGTCATTGGGTCATACGGCAGTTTGTCGTACAGGGCCTGTGCAGTCGCCATGCCCATGTGGTGAATGTAGATCGTGTAGCCATCTGGAGCTGCACGTGCAACCTTAGTAGAGGCAATCGTGCCACCAGCACCAGGAACGTTCTCAACTACGACTGTTTGACCTGCGATTGAATCAGTTGGTCCACCAGCTGCAAAAGGAACAACCAGGGAAATGGATTTTGTTGGCCAATCTTTTTGGGCGGATGCAATGTTGCTGCCCAATAAAGTGCCGGCGCTGACAACTGCAGCAATTCCAGCGAAGAGGGTTTTCTTTAATTTCATTTAAGTCTCCGTTAATGTGTGATGCGGACTAATTTTGCCACTATTAAATACGATCGACCTTAGGGTTTACCAGCAATCGCAAGAGTTCTTTGGGCTAGTAGAACAACTGGACGGTCAATCATGCGGCCATCTAATTTCACGGCACCACCTTTAGAGGCCTTGTCAGCCTCGATGACCCGCTGAGCCCAAGAGACCTCTGAAGCAGTAGGCATAAAGGAATCCTTCACTAGGGAGACCTGTTTTGGGTGAATACAT
>JBJOEU010000100.1:0-5244 GCA_046049115.1 Pseudomonadota bacterium | reverse complement strand
AAGGTAATGAGCTGCGTCCCTATATTTATTCTGCGACATCGGCAGATGCTGTAAAGCATGCTTTCAGGGTAGGCAGTGGCCTAGATTCGATGGTGCTTGGAGAGACGCAAATTCTGGGGCAAATGAAGAAGGCGATTGACTATGCCAATCAAGTTGGAACTGTTGGCGCTTATCTAAAGCCATTGTTCGATAAAACTTTCTCTGTAGCCAAAGTAGTTCGTGGCAGCACTCAAATTGGCGCTCATTCAGTATCGATGGCTGGCGCTTCAATCAAACTGGTTCAGCGCGTTTTTGGCGATATCAATGGATGCAATGTGCTGTTTATTGGCGCAGGAGAAATGATCGGCCTTTGCGCAAGTCATTTTGCTGGGAAGAAGCCAAAAAAGATTGCGATCTCTAATCGTACGGTAGATAGGGGTAGCGACTTGATCAAAGCCTTCAATGATCAAAATTTAGTCACTGAAGTATTTCCCTTGCACGAGTTAGCCCAGCATCTGCACGAATATGATGTGGTTGTGTCTTGCACTGCCAGTTCATTGCCGATTATTGGTCTAGGAATGGTTAAAACTGCCCTCAAGGCAAGACAGTTTCGACCAATGGTCTTAATTGATCTGGCGGTTCCAAGAGACTTTGAGTCTGAGATTAAGAGTGTGAAGGACGCCTATTTATATTCAATCGATGACCTTGGCGAGATTGTGAGTGCGGGCAAAGCAAATCGCACAGAGTCTGTTCACGAGGCAGAGAAGATTATCGAAAAAGGTGTGATTGAGTTCTATCAGGCCTTGGAAAAACGCGCAGTGGTACCCATCATCAAATCCATTCAGGATGTGGGTGAGCGGTATCAAAAAATTGAGCTGGAAAAAGCAGGCAGAAGAATTGCTAAAGGAGAGGATCCGATGATTGTTCTTTCTCAAATGGCTAGTGCGCTAGCTAACAAATTTATGCATGCCCCAATTTGCGCACTACAGAACTCTAGCCATGAAAATCTGGAAGATTTTAAGAAGATTATTTCGACAATCTATACGTCAAAGTAAATTACTATGTTAAAAGTTACCAATCTTCTCGAGACCATCACTAGCCCTGCTGATTTAAGGGCTTATGAATCTAATCAACTCCCTCAAATAGCCCAAGAATTACGCAGCTTTATTCTGAACTCAGTCTCTAGTACTGGAGGGCATTTATCCTCCAATCTGGGAACTGTAGAGTTGGCTATTGCCCTACATTACGTATTTGATACCCCGCATGACCGAATGATTTGGGATGTAGGTCATCAAAGTTATGCCCATAAAGTACTGACAGGGCGACGCGAGGGAATGTCCACTCTGCGCCAATATGGTGGTATCTCAGGATTTCCAAAGCGAAGTGAAAGTGAATATGACGCTTTTGGCACTGCGCATTCTTCAACAAGTATCTCAGCTGCACTAGGGATGGCAGTGGCAGCCAAGACGAAAAATGAAAAGCGCAGCGTAGTGGCCATTATTGGTGATGGCGCTATGAGTGCTGGTATGGCATTTGAGGCCATGAACAATGCTGGCGTGAATAAAAAAGTGCCTTTGATAGTGATACTCAATGACAACGAGATGTCAATTTCACCGGCAGTTGGTGCGCTCAATCGCTATTTAGTTAAACTCATTTCAGGCTCGATGTATGCGGCAACCAAAAGAGGCATCGATAAGGTGCTATCGGTTGCGCCTCCAATAAGAGAGTTTGCAAAAAGGCTTGAGGGCCATGCAAAAGGCATGGTTGGCCCGGCTACGATTTTTGAGGAGTTTGGATTCGATTACTACGGGCCGATTGATGGACATAACTTAGATGTATTGATTCCGACTTTAGAAAACATCAAACATCTTGCTCAAACTGAAGGCCCCCAGTTTCTTCACATCATTACCAAAAAAGGTAAAGGCTACGATCGGGCGGAAGAGGATCCCATTCTTTATCATGGGCCAAGCAAATTTGATGCGAGCATCGGAATTCAAGCGGGTAAAGCCAGCAAGAAAACCTTTACCCAAGTCTTTGGCGAATGGTTGTGCGATATGGGCGCTGCTGATGAGCGACTGATTGCGATTACGCCAGCCATGCGTGAGGGCTCCGGATTAAACGAGTTTGAAGCTCGCTTCCCGGAGCGCTACTATGACGTTGGAATTGCTGAGCAACATGCTGTTACTTTTGCCGCTGGCATTGCCTGTGAGGGCTTAAAACCAGTAGTAGCGATTTACTCTACCTTTTTACAGCGTGGCTACGATCAGTTGATTCACGATGTCACCTTGCAAAATCTTCCGATTGTTTTCGCGATTGATCGTGCCGGTATCGTGGGTGCAGATGGTGCAACCCATGCTGGTGCATTTGATATTGCCTTCTTACGTTGCTTACCCAATTTGGTTTTGATGACACCTTCGAATGAGCAAGAATGCCGTGCTATGTTGAGTACTGCTTTCAGACATGATGGCCCGGCAGCTGTTCGCTACCCACGTGGCTCTGGTGTTGGAACTCCACTTGAGTCTTCATTAGATACTCTACCGATTGGTAAGGGTCGCATAGTTCGAACCTTAAATAATGAAACTCCACCAAAGAAAAAAATCGCCTTTATCTGCTTTGGGCCGCTTCTATACACAGCGCTAGAAGTAGCGGAAGAGATTAATGCGACTGTAGTAGACATGCGTTTTGTTAAGCCGCTTGATGAAGAGTTGCTCCTGACCATTGCCCGCTCTCATGATGGCTTGGTATTGATTGAAGACAGTGCAATTCAGGGTGGTGCTGGAAGTGCCTGC
This sequence comes from Pseudomonadota bacterium, assembly GCA_046049115.1. Taxonomy (GTDB): domain Bacteria; phylum Pseudomonadota; class Gammaproteobacteria; order Burkholderiales; family Burkholderiaceae; genus Polynucleobacter. The sequence continues at coordinate 2,476 of JBJOEU010000100.1, read as the reverse complement.
CTTGAGGTTCTATCTAACAAAAATATTCAAATAGAAACTCTCCAGCTTGGATTGCCGGATGAGTATGTGGAGCATGGCGATGTCAATCTACTCTTAGATCATTACGGACTCTCTGCTCAGAAGATACAGCAGAGTGTTATTTCAAGATTTGGATAAAGTATTGCTAGGGCAAGATTTAATTCAAGACCTTCCATATCGGGACTTATGTACTGATTGCGGGGTGTCACGCACATCGGCTCCCAAGCGTTGTGCTACTGCTTGTCAATTTATTCAGCCGGATTATCCAAAATACGAACTATCAGCCCATGGTAGAGAGCGTAAGCTAGACAACTCGGATGAAGTATTTTTTGGAGCCTATCTCCACATGTTTAGGGCTCGATTAATCAACCCATTGCCTGGTGCGCAATGGACAGGAATTATCAGCCGCTTATGTGAAGTGCTACTTGAGAAAGGGGAGATAGACGCTGTTATTACCATGCGCTCTGACCCCGAGGATCGCTGGAAACCGAGTCCAGTCATCGTCACTAAAGCAGGGGATATGGCTGAGTGTCGGGGCATGAAGATGGGTTATGCACCCATCATTCAGTATCTTGAGCAAGCAAGAGAGTTGGGATACAAAAAAGTAGCAATGGTGGGCATACCTTGCCAAGTCTATGCTGCAAGAGCATTAGAAAAAGAACTTGGATTTGAAAAATTACTTATCATCGGATCGCCTTGCTCTGACAACACAACAACAGAAAACTTTCATCAGTTTCTAGGCTTGCTGAGTCCTAATCCCGAAGATATTACGTATTTAGAATTTAGAGCTGATTACCATGTAGAGTTGAGATTTAAAAATGGTGAAGTACAAGAGATTCCTTTTTTAAAGTTACCTCTCAGTACCTTGCCCGCAGATTTTTTCCCAACGACTTGTAAAACCTGTGTTGATTACGTCAACTCTCTATCGGACATCACAGTAGGGTATATGGCAGGTACAGGTGAGCAATGGATTATTGTTCGCAATCCAAAAGGTCAGGAGCTTGTAAATCTACTTTCTAGCGAGCTATCACTTGAGCCAGTGAGTTCCGCTGGTAATCGTTTGGGCCCTGTTAAGGGTTTCATGAAAAATGTGGAGCTCGCCGCAGGTGGCTTGCCATTGCAGCGGATGCCCAACTTCATGCGCAGTATTTTTGCTTGGGTAATGCCGAGATTTGGGCCTCGCGGGTTGGAGTTTGCGAAAGCAAGGGTGGAGATGAAGGCGATTGAATCAGTGATTCATTTACGCAGTATTGCGCCGCACAAGATAAAAAACATGGTGCCTAAAGCCACCTGGGTTTTGCTTGAAAAATATGAAATACGGCCTTCTAGAGATGAAATAAAGGGGTCTAGGGAAAGTACTTAAGACAATTCATTTGAGTATCTTCAAAAATGAGCCTATAAAGTAAACATTCCCATTTATAGGCTCTTAGGCAGTCATAGCGATCTCAAGTAATGATTTGAGAATGTGATCTGATCAAGTGATGTTGATGAATTTATCCAGACTAGTGAGCATCGCTAAATCTAAAAAGAGATCTAGCCAGGACGACTCCAAACTTAATCAGAATTCCCCATCAAACCAGCCCAACAGCATTTGGGAAGACTGTCTGGTCGCAAATGCACCCTCTAAGGCGACATTTGAAAAAAACGAGACTCCGCACCCTTTAGAAAAAGCCTGCACGGAAGAGCAATATCTTGAGTCGCTAGTTAAAACGATTGAAAATAATATATTGCCTTTAATCGTTGAACAGCATCTCGAGACATCAATTTCTTCAGTTTTAAAAGCGCCTCCAGTCGACCTCATTACGCCAAAATCGATTGCCGAGTTAACTCAATTGGTATTGCAAGAGGACGCGAGAACCTCTGTGAAGTACGTCAAGGATATTCATGCTTCAGGTGTTAGCCTTGAAAATATCTATCTTCTTTTATTAACTCCCGTTGCCAGAAAACTAGGTGAAATGTGGGAGGGAGATGAATCTAGCTTTACGGACGTCACAATTGCGCTGTGGCGTATCAAGCAGCTCATGTATGACTTAAGTCCTATCTTTCAGCAATATGCAGAGCAAAATAAAACTGGATCAAGCATCATGCTCGTTCCTCTGCCAGGCTCACAACATAACTTGGGTCTATTTATGGTCTCTGAGTTCTTTGCTAAAGCTGGCTGGAGAATATGGGGTGAGTTGGCTGCCACACAAGAGGATATTGTTTCCATGGCGCAGACAGAGTGGTTTGATGTCATTGGCCTATCCGCAAGCCTTCGAGAGCAGTTCCCACAATTAAAAGACTTGATTCAAGAGATCAAGCTGAAATCAAAAAATCCACGTGTTGGCGTGATTGTTGGTAGCCCTGTTTTCAATCAATGCCCTGAGTTAGTAGATGAACTGGGTGCTGATATGGTTGGATTTGATGCAGCAGATGCCTTGGAAAAGGCAACTTATTATGTTGAGCGATTGCGCTAGTT
>JBJOEU010000099.1:0-5262 GCA_046049115.1 Pseudomonadota bacterium | reverse complement strand
ATCTTCGTGGCCCCAATATGTGGAGCTACAACCCAGCACTTGAGGTGTTGATTGATATTGGCGACCTGGAAGACTATCCATCCGACCTCATCCCCGGCTTCTACGATCGCCTTAGTAAGTGCCTTCCCAGTCTGCATGAGCATCGTTGCAGCTATGGAGAGCCGGGTGGGTTTTTAAAGCGCGTTGAAGAAGGCACTTGGCCTGGTCATATTCTGGAACACCTCACCATTGAACTGCAAAACTTGGCTGGCATCGCGGGCGGCTTTGGTAGGGCTCGTGACGGTGGCCGCCGCGGTGTATACAAAGTCATTGTGAGTGCCACTGAAGAGGCTGTCACATTGCAGGCCTTCAAATTTGCACGTGATCTTCTCCTCACCCTAATTAAAGATAATGGGGATGCTATTGCGCAAAGAGAGCAAATCATTGAAGACCTTCGCGATTTAAGTGATGATCTTTGTCTTGGTCCGAGTACAGCGTGCATCGTCAACGCAGCAAGCGCACGAGAAATTCCTTACATCAGGCTATCTAGCGGCAATTTGGTGCAACTGGGTTACGGCTCTAAACAGAGACGAATTTGGACGGCAGAAACTGATCAAACTAGCGCCATCGCAGAAACTATCTCGCGCGACAAAGACCTGACCAAAAGCTTACTTGCCAGTGCTGGCGTCCCCACTCCAGAAGGTAGGACTGTTACGAGTCCAGACGACGCCTGGGAGGCCGCGCAAGATATTGGTCTACCAGTAGTTGTCAAGCCAATTGATGGCAATCATGGTCGCGGTGTATTCATCAATCTTTATACCCAACAAGAAATTGAAGCGGCTTACGCTGTTGCCATTAACGAAGGTAGTGAAGTTCTGGTAGAGCGGCACATCATCGGTGACGAACATCGCCTATTGGTAGTGGGCAACAAAGTGGTGGCTGCTGCCAAAGGTGAAACCGTTTGGGTTACAGGTGATGGCAAACATACTGTTCTTGAACTCATTCAAATTCAAATTAATTCCGATCCGCGTCGGGGTACAACTGAAGAGTGCCCCCTCAATCCAGTCCGCATCGATTCGGCAGTTGAGTTAGAGCTTGCACGCCAGAAACTGACTGGTGACAGCATTCCAAGCACTGATCAAAAGGTGCTCATTCAAAGTAACGGTAACGTAGCGTTTGATGTAACTGATTTAGTTCACCCTGAAGTAGCCCATCAAGTTGCTCTAGCTGCACGCGTAGTAGGATTAGAAATTGCTGGTGTTGACCTTGTGGCCCAAGATATCAGTAAACCACTAGAGTCTCAGAACGCTGCCATCGTCGAAGTGAACGCAGGCCCTGGCTTACTAATGCACCTAAAACCTGCCAGCGGCAAACCTCAACCCGTAGGCGAAGAAATTGCAAATCATTTATTCCCCCTGGGTTACGATTTTAGAATTCCCATTGTTGGTATTAGCGGCAATTCCGGAAGAACCATCGTCGCTGAAATGGTTGCCCATTTTGTCAGGCTGACGAACGCACATGTTGGACTCTCTACCAGTAATGGCCTGTATTTCGGTAGCCGCACCATCAAGCAAACCTCTTCTTCTCATTGGGATAATGCTCGACGCACCCTACAAAATAGAGCTATTGAAGTCGCCGTAATTGAAAACGACAATGCCTCTCTTTTACTAGAAGGTCTCGCATACGACCAATGTCAAGTTGGCATCGTTCTCAACATTGATCCGCTTAAGCTCTTCCCAGAGCACCATATTAGCGATGAGGATCAATTATTTAACGTGGTTCGAACTCAGGTTGATGTCGTATTGCCGACAGGCACTAGCGTATTAAATGCGGATGACTCCATGATTGTGAAAATGGCTGAACTCAGTAAGGGTGAGGTGATGTACTTCTCTCAAGACTCGGCCTCGCCCGTCATAGCCAGTCACCAAGAAAAAGATGGTCGCTCCATCATTGTGGGCTCATCTTTCATTACCCTCAAACAGGGTAAGTTAGATAAATTGACTATCCCCATCCCCCCAACCGTGAAAGATTCATCTCTTGATTGGGCTCCCAACTTAAGTCTTGCAGCTGCTATCGGAGCTGCCTGGGCTTTAGATATTCCGTTCAACGTTATCGAAGCTGGTGTTGAAACATTTGTTTCCAACTCCAACATTCCAGCAGGGGCTTAATTGGAAATCACCCGTATTCGCATGTTGCGTGGCCCGAATTTATGGAGCCGCCATACCGCCTTAGAGGCAATTGTTTCTTGTGACGAATCAGAGCGTTCAATTGACTCAATTCCCCAATTTGAAATCAAGATTCGTGAGCGCTTTCCCCAGCTTGGTAGCATGCGTCGGGGCGGACATAATGAAATTCTCTCTCTAGCTCATGCCTTGGAGCATGCTGCCTTAGGCCTTCAATCCCAGGCCGGCTGTCCAGTCACTTTTAGCCGCACAGTACAAACTGTTGATGTGGGCGTCTATCAAGTCGTGGTGGAATACACAGAAGAAGTCGTTGGCCGCATGGCTTTTGACTTTGCTTTTGGCTTAATCCAAGCCACCCTCAATGATGTGCCGTTTGATTTAGCTGCCGCCCTCTCAGAATTAGAGGCTTTATATGAGGATGTCCGTCTAGGTCCCAGCACTGGATCCATTGTTGATGCTGCAGTACAAAGAAATATCCCCTATCGCCGTATGACTGAGGGCAGCATGGTGCAGTTTGGTTGGGGTAGCAAGCAAAAACGCATTCAAGCCGCTGAGACCAGCGACACCAGCGCAATTGCAGAGGCCATTGCACAAGACAAAGAGCTCACTAAAAACCTCTTAGCAGCTGCAGGCGTATCAGTTCCGATTGGCGAAGTGGTTACCACTGCTGATGATGCATGGCGCGCTGCACAAAAAATTGGTGGTCCAATAGTTCTTAAACCTAAGGATGGCAATCAAGGTAAAGGTGTTGTTGCAAACATTCAAACAGAGGAAGAGGTGCGCACTGGTTTTGTCGTGACGCAAGCCTTTGGTCGAGAAACGATTGTGGAGCGCTACTTACCTGGCGCAGACTATCGCTTACTAGTGGTTGGCAATCGCTTATCTGCTGCAGCACGTCGCGAGCCCGCTCAAGTGATTGGCGATGATAAGCATAGCGTTGCTGAATTAGTTGAACTAGAAAATAAAAATCCATTACGTGGTGATGGTCATGCAACCGCATTAACGAAGATTCGGTTTGACGACATCGCTCTTGCACACTTAGCTAGCAACAATCTCAGCCCTAAGTACATTCCCAAAACTGGGGAACGCGTTCTGCTTCGCAACAACGCCAACCTGAGTACTGGCGGTACGGCAACCGATGTAACCGATGATGTCCATCCTGATGTTGCTGCCAGCGCTATCGCCGCTGCACAAATGATTGGCTTGGACATCGCTGGTGTCGATATTTTGTGCGAGGCAATTTACAAGCCTCTAGAAGCTCAAGGTGGTGGAATTGTTGAGGTGAATGCCGCACCAGGCCTACGTATGCATCTCAAGCCTTCCTATGGCAAGAGCCGCCCTGTAGGCGAAGACATCATCAATACGATGTACCCGCTTGGCGACGATGGCAGAATTCCAGTTGTAGCAGTGACAGGAACCAATGGCAAAACCACTACCGTTCGCCTGATTTCTCATTTACTCAATGAGACTGGTCTTCGTGTTGGTATGACCACCACTGATGGCGTATATATCAACCATCGTCTCATTGACTCCGGTGACTGTAGTGGACCTAAGAGTGCTCGCAATGTCCTCATGCACCCCGATGTGGATGCTGCTGTTTTAGAAACAGCTCGCGGTGGAATGTTGCGAGAAGGTCTAGGCTTTGACCGCTGTGAAGTTGCTGTTGTTACCAATATTGGCGAGGGAGATCATCTCGGTCTCAACTACATCACCAGCGTTGAAGACTTGGCGATTCTGAAACGGGTAGTTGTTCAAAATGTGGCGCCGTCTGGTGCTGCAGTCCTCAATGCCACGGACCCTATAGTAGTCAAGATGGGGGATGTTTGCACAGGTCGAGTCATTTTCTTTGCACAAAATCAACATCACCCTGTCATTGCCGCACATCGAGCTAAAAACAAAAAAGTGATTTACTTTGATGGCGCTTTTATCGTCTGCTCCAAAGGATCACGTGTTCTCTTTCGCTTCCCAGTTAGTGAAATTCCGTTGACCCAGAATGGTGTTTTAGGTTTCCAAATTGAAAATGCTATGGCCTCTATTGGTGCGGCCTGGGCATTAGGCTTAGATGCTGAAAAGATTGCGCGTGGCCTCTATTCTTTTGAAAGCTCTGCCAATGCAGTGCCGGGTCGCTTCAATCAATTCCAGCACAAAGGCGCTACTGTCATCGCTGACTATGGCCACAATCCAGATGCAATGCGTGCTTTAGCTAGCGCAATTGAAGCCATGAAGCCCAAGAGGAGTCACGTAGTTATCAGCGGCGCTGGCGATCGTCGCGATGAAGATATTCGTGATCTGACCCGCATTCTTGGCAATAGCTTTGATAATGTCATTCTGTATCAAGATCAGTGTCAGCGTGGCCGTGAAGATGGTGAAGTACTCAAGCTGCTTCAAGAAGGTTTGGTAGGGACCAAGAAAGCCAAGCAAGTTAAAGAGATTACTGGTGAATTTCTTGCTATTGATACCGCTTTAAATGATTTGTCTGCAGGTGATATCTGCCTGATACTCATTGACCAAGTCGAAGAATCGCTAGCTTATCTTAAAGAGCAGGTTCGACCATAATCATTTGACTTATTTTTCAGGTAACCACCTGAAGTAAAAATGCCCAATCAGTGATTGGGCATTTTTATTGGGTCTGAGTAGTTCAGGTGAGAAAAATACTTAGGCCTGAGAATGATAATGCTGTAAGCGCTCAATCTCTTCTTTAGATCCTAACATGACAGAGACACGCTCATGTAATTCGGTAGGAATCATATCCATAATTAATTGATCACCATTAGTTGATGCGCCACCAGCCTGCTCCACTAAAAAGCTCATGGGGTTAGCTTCATACATGAGACGTAGCTTGCCTGGCTTATGAGGCTCACGCTGGTCCCATGGATACATAAAGATACCGCCACGCGATAAGACGCGGTGAACATCAGCGACCATGGACGCGATCCAGCGCATATTGAAATCTTTGTCACGTTCGCCACTCACGCCTGCTAAGCACTCATCTACATAACGGCGCACAGGCTCAGCCCAGTGACGCATATTCGACATATTGATAGAAAATTCTTTGGTTGAGTGAGCAATCTCCACTGCGTGCTTAATTAGTACAAATTCA